>JAUILT010000110.1 GCA_030432925.1 Bdellovibrionia bacterium
AATTCAATGAGAAGGTCGAGTTTATTACAGAGCTTGTAACATAATCAGACGAAGCCCCGCGCCTGTCAGAAACCGGATCGGTAGAACTACATTTGCCGGGCGCGTTTATCTACTGCAAGAGCCGCTTCGCGAACAATCTCTGATAGAGTTGGGTGGGCGTGAAAACTTCGGGCAATATCCTCAGAGCTTCCACCAAACTCCATGGCCATAGTGCACTCAGCAATTAAATCTCCCGCACTGGGGCCTACAATATGAACTCCCAAAACCTTATCAGAGTTTTTGTCAGCGAGGATCTTTACCATTCCTTCGGTGTGACCTAGGGCTTTGGCCCTTCCATTGGCAGAAAAAGGAAAGGATCCTGTATTGTAGGCGATGCCTTTTTCTTTCAATTGCTCTTCGGTGTAACCTACAGAAGCCACTTCTGGCCATGTGTAGATAATGCTTGGCACCGTCAGGTAGTTCACATGAGCGGGGTGTCCACTAAGGAGTTCCGCCACAGCTACACCCTCTTCTTCGGCTTTGTGAGCCAACATAGGTCCACGAATCAAATCACCGATAGCATAAATATTTGATACTGTGGTTTGAAAACTGTCATTGACAATCACACAGCCGCGATCGTCTTGTTCTATGCCCGCATTTTCTAATCCAAGAGCATCAGCAAAGGGGCGGCGTCCCGTGGAAACCAGTACCACCTCAGCATCTAGACTATTTTTGGAACCATCTTTTAGAGATTCAAAGTGAACAGTAGCCCCCTTGGAGTTGAGATCGGCTCCTGTCACTTTTGCAGACATTTCAAACTTCAAACCTTGCTTCTTAAGGATTTGTAGCATGCGTTTGCTAGTTCCTTTGTCCATGCCGCCACAGATCATGTCGGTATATTCAATCACGGTGACTTCAGCTCCTAGTCTTGACCAGACGGACCCTAGCTCCAGTCCGATCACGCCACCACCTACAACAATCATTGTCTTTGGGACCTTTGGTAGAGATAGGGCCTCTGTGGAAGAGACAATGGTTTTGCCATCAAATTTTAAAAAAGGCAGTTCATTGGGTACACTTCCCGTGGCTAGCATAATATATTTGGCTTTGACCATCTCTGTGCTTTCGTCACTTTTTTTGACTTCGACCTCATGGGCACTTTTTAAAGAGCCATAGCCTTTAATACGAGTGATTTTATTTTTTTCAAACAGGTACTTAATACCGCCGGTCAGCTCTGAAACAATTTTGCTTTTTCGGTCCATCATTTTGTCCAGGTTGAGCTTGACCTCTCCCAGATCAATCCCATGCTCAGAAAACTCCGCCTTGGCTGCATGATAGTGCTCACTTGATTGTAATAAGGCTTTTGAGGGAATGCAGCCTACATTCAGACAAGTTCCACCAAGTGTGGTTTCCTTTTCAATGACAGCTGTTTTCAGCCCCAGTTGGGCTGCACGAATAGCTCCAGTGTACCCTCCAGGGCCAGCACCAATAATAACTAGATCAAATTCTTCAGATGACATTTTTAAATCTCCAAAAGCAAGCGAGCAGGGTCTTCAATACCTTCCTTGATTTTCACAAGAAAGCCAACGGATTCTTTTCCATCAACCATGCGGTGATCATAGGACAGTGCCACATACATCATTGGTCGGATTTCCACCTGCCCATTGACCGCGACAGGGCGATCCTCAATTTTATGCATACCCAGGATTCCACTTTGCGGTGGGTTTAAAATAGGGGTGGACATCAAAGAGCCAAAAACCCCACCGTTGCTGATAGTGAATGTGCCTCCATTGAGGTCATCAATAGAGATTTTTCCATCTCGGGCTTTGAGAGCATAGTGACGAATGGCCAGCTCAATTTCCGCCACAGAAAGGCTTTCTGTATTTCTGATGACAGGCACCATTAAGCCTTTGGGGGTGGAGACAGCAATGCCCACGTTTTGATAATTATGGTACACCACTTCATCGCCATCAATAAAGGCATTCACTCGTGGGTACATTTTTAGAGCCTCAATGGAGGCTTTCACGAATAAGCCCATAAACCCAAGGCTGATGCCGTATTTCTCTTTAAAAGTGTCCTTGTATTTTGCTCGTAGAGCCATGGCATTGGTCATGTCTATTTCGTTGAAAGTGGTGAGAATGGCGGCCTCATGTTGGGCGCTGACGAGCCTTTCAGCAATACGTTTGCGAATGGTCGTCATCTTTTCACGGGTTTCAGTATTTTCCACAGCTTTCTTGGGAGTGGGTAAAGGAGGGGCCTGTTGGGGTGTGGGAGCTTGTTGGGGAGCTGAAGGCCCGCCACTTTTTGCCACTTTTTCAGCATCTTCTTTTGTAAGTCGTCCTCCTCTGCCGGTGCCTTCTATTCTAGAGGGGTCCAAGTGATTCTCTTCCACCACTCTTCGGGTGGCTGGAGATAAATGACTTTTCAAGTCTGGGTGAGTTTCAACTTCGGATCTCTTGGCGGTTGGAGTACTGTCTGTAGCAGTAGGTGAGGGAGCTTTTTTCCCTCCCTCGCTCTCTTCAATAGTACCCACAACGGCCCCAATCGCCACAGTGTCCCCTTCTTCGGCTTTGGTTGTGAGGACGCCGGCGGTTTCTGCAACCACCTCTACGCTCGCCTTGTCTGTTTCAAGAACCAAAAGGACATCATCTCTTTCAACATGGTCTCCGGATTGCTTTTGCCATTCGCCAATAGTGGCTTCTGTGATGGACTCTCCGACGGCCGGAACTTTAATTTCAAATGACACGTTTCACCTCATGCTTTTAGGCATTGATCAATAATGGTTTGCTGTTCACGATAATGGGCTGTTGGGGAGCCTGTTGCGGGTGAGGCTCGGCGTGTGCGCCCAATATAGTCCACTTTGATTTTCTCTCGACCCACCTCTTCTAATAGGTCATTGATAAATGGTTGAATAAACTCCCAGGAACCCATATTTTGAGGCTCTTCTTGGGCCCACACCACCTTTTTCAATTTAGGCATTCCCGCGAGATAAGGAGCCAGTTGGGTTCTTGGGAACGGATACAGTTGTTCCACTCTGAAGAGGGCGGTCTTTCCATGACCAGAGCTGTCCTTATTACTTTCACGAAATTTGTCCAGATCGTAGTAAATCTTTCCTGTGCACAGTATGACCTTCTCTACCTGACTGAGGTCTGAAACTGCTGGGTCGGTAAGTACTTCATCAAATTTGCCGTCTGTAAAATGGCTGATGGGAGAAACCACTTTGGGGTGACGAAGTAGAGACTTGGGGGACATAATTATCAATGGTTTTCGGAAATCTCTTTTCACCTGTCGTCGTAAAGCATGGAATAGATTGGCTGGAGTTGTTAGGTTACAGACCTGCATATTGGCCTGCCCACAGAGCTGTAAAAATCTTTCCAGACGGGCACTGGAGTGTTCGGGGCCTTGGCCTTCATAGCCATGAGGGAGTAGCAGGACGAGACCGCTTCCTCGTAGCCATTTTTCCTCTCCGCTGGATAGGAATTGATCAATAATAATTTGGGCTCCATTGGCAAAATCTCCGAATTGAGCCTCCCATAAAGTTAGAAATGTGGGGTCTGAGCAGGCATTGCCGTATTCAAAACCAAGAACGGCGAATTCGGACAGGGGTGAGTTATAGATACAAAACTCGGATTTTTCAGGAATGAGGTTTTTCAAGGGGCTCCAGGGCTCTCCCGTCTTACAGTCAAAGTAAACAGCGTGGCGGTGGGTGAATGTTCCCCGTGAAACATCCTGTCCTGTGAGTCGGACAGATGTGCCTTCAAGGTTCAGTGTTCCGTAGGCAAGAAGCTCTCCTAGCCCCCAATCAATGGTATTGCCCTCAATCATCTGGGCGCGAGTTTCAATAAGCTTTTTGATTTTTTTATGAACCTCAATCTTATCGGGGAGAGTGGTCAGAACTTTTGCAGCTTTATTAAAGTCTTCTTTTGAGGCCTTGGTTTCCACACTTTTTTCAAAGTCCTCCAGTGTGCCTTTTCTCAACCCAGCCCACAGGCCTCCAAAAGCAGGTGGGGTAATTTCTGGGGGTTTTTTACGCACTTCATCCAGTATGGCTTGGAGGTTGTCGATTTTTTGTTGATAAAAGCTTTTGGCCTCTTCGTCAGTGAGGACTTTCTGGTCTACGAGTTTTTGTTGATAGATTTTCATGGGAGTGGGGTGCTTTTTGATCACCTCATACATTTTGGGTTGGGTGAATGAAGGCTCATCTCCCTCATTGTGTCCAAAGCGACGGTAGCAGATCAGGTCAATCACAACATCTTCGCCAAATTCCTGGCGAAATCGAAAGGCCATGTCCATGGCTCGGACACAGGCTTCAGCATCATCACCGTTAACCAGAATCACCGGGGCTTTGATGGCCATGGCGATATCTGAGGAGTATGTCGTGGACCGGGAATCCTCCGGGTTGGTGGTAAACCCCACCTGATTGTTGATAATCACGTGAATGGAGCCACCCACGGTGAAACCTTTGAGTTTAGATAGCTGGAGGGTTTCACTAACAACACCCTGACCAGCAAAGGCGGCATCTCCATGGACGATCACAGGGAGAACTTTTTTACGTTCACTGGTGTCATTGTGCTGCCTTTGTTTGGCGCGGGTCATCCCAAGAACCACTGGGTTAACAGCCTCTAGATGACTTGGATTGAAGGCCAAGGAGACATGGCACTTGCCATGGAGAGTTTCTTTGTCTGTGGAAAAGCCAAGGTGATATTTCACATCCCCTTCGTGCTCCAACTCCTTAAAAGCACTGCCATCAAACTCCGCAAGAATGGACTCAAGAGCTTTGCCCATAAAGTTAGCTAAGACGTTGATGCGACCCCTATGAGCCATACCTATGACCACCTCTTCTAAGTGATTAACGGTCCCTCGTTGAACAAGACTCTCCAGCATGGGGATCAGTGAATCGCCCCCTTCAATGGAGAACCTTTTTGTGCCTACATAGCGGGTGTGGATAAATTTTTCCAGAGATTCTGTTCGGGCCAGTTGTTGGAAGATCGCTCTTTTTTCATCATTATTGAGGTGGAAGTGGCCCTTATTTTGCTCAAATTCAGCACGAAACCAGTCACGCACCTCAGAACGGCATTCTGACAGTTGAGCCGTCATGGTTCCACAGTAACTATTTTCCATGTGTTGAATGATATCTTTGAGCTTTGTCAGGTGAATATTCATGTACTTGGAAACAGGAAACTCAGTATCGAGATCTTGCTTATTGAGGTTGTAGTTTTTCAGCTCAAAAAAATCAGTTTCTCGTCTTTCAAGTTTTAGAGGGTCAAGATCGGCCTTCAAGTGTCCATAATCGCGATAGGCTTTGATCAGTTTGGAAACATCAAAGTCTTTTTCAGAGACACTCCTGCCTTCTCCTGTAGTTCCAGAAGAAGGGAGTGTCAGAGCAAACTCCACTCCTTCAAAAAACATTTTCCATTGATGGTCAACAGCTTCAGGATCTGATTGGAACTGTTGATACATTTTTTCGATGTATTCGATGTTAGCTTGGTTCATGAAATTTTGTTTTTGCACGTGAAGCAACTCCCAGCAGAAAGATCCCTTGGTTCTGAGAGTACATGAAAGAGGCTTTAGAGTCAGTGGAAATTTTGAAGTTTTCCCGCACTTGAGCTTTATGGGTAGAAAAGTCATTCCATCAAACTCTGGATAAAGGTTCAGTACACAAAGTGAATGGAAGCTCATAGAATGACAGGTTGAGGGTTCATTTATGCGCAGACTCATCCGTTGGACGTACATTTTAGCAGCTATTTTGGCTCTTCTCGCTGTTTTGAACTTTCTTTTGCTTCCACAGATTATTGTCAATGTTCTCAAAAATCAGATTGAGGTTGAAGGTTCAGAAGTGACTGGGATGAAGCTCTCTGTCGAGGCTGTGAAGATGAATGCCCTATTTCCTTTTTACATTAGATTACAAAAGGTTAGAGCTGGGGGTGAAAGCCTTGCCTTTGATGTGGAAGAGGTTTCTTTGAGAATCTCCCCAGAATATAAGAAGGGTCAAATTGTCGTTGCCATGGATGTTGTTGTTCGCAACCCCCAGGTAAGCCTTCGAATACTAAAAAAAGAGGAGGAGGTTTCTAAAAAGGGGCGTCAGGAAAACTCCTCTGAATCCGTTTCAACATGGAACCATAAAATTTTTGGAATTCCCGTTGTGGTTCCGTTGCGTATGCGATGGGAGGGGGGAGGAGTGAAGGTTTTTTATGATGTGCTGAACTCTTTGGAGTTGAAGTCTTTTAACTTTAACTTTTTCAGTCATTCGGTATTGGACCCCACCCAACCGCTGCAAGTGGATATAGAGTCCGTGCTTAAAGTCCAGAAAGACCCATATCGTTTTCAGTTACCATTGTCGATTCGTTCTAGATCTTTGCGGGCGTCCCCTGAGTTTCTTGAAGCCGAAGATTTAAAAGTATTTCTTGGAGGGGTGGAGTCTACGGTTCGAGGAAAGACACTTTTTGCCCATGGGAGTCATGCCTGGAAATTGATTTTGCATATACCTGCACTTGAAAAGCTACCAGTGCCTGCAGACTTTTTACCACCAGGGGTGTGGGCTGGAGGCGTTCAAGGGGAGGTCGACTTTAGACAGGCTTCAGGGGGAGCTCCTGAGATTCGTACCCACTTTCAGACAAAGAATTTAACGGGAGATGTGGAGTTTCAACGGGAGGATCTTTCTGTTAAGGGACGCCTTAAGGCTCTATTGGCTTGGAAGCTGAATTTCATTCAAGGAGAGATTTCTGCTCCTCACGTATCCATATCTGTATCGTCTGATGATATGGCTATAAGTAAGGGGAAAATATTCAAAAAGAAACCTGGTCAGGCCCTGAATTTTCAATTGGATGGATATATCACCAAAAATGTTCTCGTACTTAATGTTATGAAAGCCACTGTGGACCGCATTCGGTTGGATGCTGCGGGTTTTATTGGGCTGGTTAAAGATAAACGATCGGATTTGACCTTGAGAATTCCAAAAACTTCACTGGAAGGATTGGAAAAGATGTTTCCTCCTTTGGCCCAGCAGCCAGCTCGGGGAACACTTTCTCTGGAGGCTCGGCTTAAGGGTAATCCTTTCCAGGGAGTCGAAGGAGTTCATATTATGGTCAACCCAGTAAAGTTAAGAGGCTTCTCTACCAGTTTGAACTTTCGAGATGATGAAAAAAAAATATATATTATCGGCCCTATCATCGCAGATCTTCAGGCACGTATTCGTTCACAGGGGACTCAAGTGGGGAACACCACTGTGCAAGGAGGCGTGGATCTTAGTCAACTAGAAATCAGTTACGGACATGTCTTCCAAAAAAAAATGGGAAGTCCTCTCAAACTTCAGGTAAGGGTTGGAAATAAGGGGCAAAGCTTGTCGACTTCAGGTAGCTCATTGAGCATTGATAAAGGCATTCTCAGCGTATCGGGAACCGTGTCTGGTTTCTCCGATCCACGTATGAGGTTACAGTTGAGTATGAGCCACTTGCCCCTTCATCAGATCTCAAAGATGACGGGCTTTTATAAAGGTTTGAGTGGTGAGTTAGGGGGGAAGCTTTTTGTCAGTGGACAGTGGGTTTCAAGTAAGGGGATTGAAGAGTCTCCTTTACTACTGAATGGCCAATTGAATTCAAGTATCAAGCATTTGGCTATAAAAACACAAAGTTTGGTGAAGAGTCAGGAGACTCCTGATATAGAAGTGCCAAAGCTAAAAGAGGTGCCCCCCTTGGCGCCTTCTTGGTATGTCACCAAAAATATGGACGTCAGTATAAAGGGAACGATTCGGGAACTGGACTATAATGATTTGAAGGTTCATGGTATCAGTTATAAAGCCCGGCTTCAGAAAGGAGACCTTTCCGTTGCTACGAATATTCAGAGGCTATTTGGTGGAAAAGTGGCGGTGCGCAACTTTAAAGCGCCTTTGCTGAGACCAAATCCCAGAATCACACTGAACGCATCTATGAGTCATATTTTACTACAAAACTTATTAGAGTTTGCCATGCCAGAATATGCTCAAGAGGCGACAGGATTTGTGAATTTGCAGGTGGATGCATCTACAGAGATGCCGTCCAGCGTTCGATTTTTGTCAGGGTTAAAGGGGTTGGTTTCGTTGGACTCACCCAATCTTTCTGTGCGCTCACTCAAGCTGAATACATTGATCAATCAATCATTGAGCAAAATTCCCAAGGTAAAGATCAAGCCTGTAAAAACAGAAGGGTTTCGTGGGAGTGTTTCATTGATTTCAGCTTTTTCCAATGCTGCGGTTCAACTTAATAAGTTAGATATCCTTTCTGTAAAAAAGGATCAGTTGAACTTGAAGGGGCAGATGGATCTTCAAGGGGGGGTTCACCTGAGGGGTACAATGAGCTTAGCGACTCCTCCTATGGGTGGAGATATTTATCTTTGTAATGCTGATAAGAGGGGGCGTTTTGTTGTGCCTGTTAATATCAAAGGGCGATGGAATCAGCCAAATTTTAGCTTTGCCAGCTCCACAGTAGAAGCTCTAGTAAGAAAAACTTTGACCTGTCAGGCTCGAAAAGAAAAGAAAAAATTTGAGGAAAAAATTGATCGTGAATTAGAAGATGCCAGAAAAAAAGTCACTAAGGATCTTGAGAAACAGGCTAAGGATAAACTGAAAGGTCTATTCAAATAAAGGGTTGACGGATTTACTGCAGCAACGAGAGCATAGGTCATGGAGTTTATTCAACAAATTATTGATATTATTGTTCAGGTGTTTTCATGGATGCCGGATCTTTGGGGATTTCAGCTTTTTGAAGTGGACGGTAAGCAGGTCACTCTAAGTAAAGTTGTTACGGGCCTATTATTATTAGTTCTTGGCTATTATATGGCTCGAAAAGTTACGAAACAAATCGAGCTGCGGGTGCTTTCGAGGCTCGATGTCGAAGATTCTTTAAAGTACACTCTAAAAACCATGATCTTTTATTTGATGTTGGTCATATTGACATTATTCACGCTTCGTCTGTTAAATGTGCCCATCACTATTTTTACAGTTCTCGGTGGTGCCGTTGCCATTGGAGTTGGTCTCGGTGCTCAGAATATAGTTAATAACTTTATTTCTGGTTTGATTATTATGGTGGAGAGACCTATT
>JAUILT010000006.1 GCA_030432925.1 Bdellovibrionia bacterium
TTCAGATGTCTTCTTTTTTTTCTCCTTGGTGTTTTCAGCCACCCTTTGACCCTCGGGGTTTTCATTGAAGGAGAGCTGTTCCCTTTGATTGTCAGCCAGCTGCTCAAAGGTTTTCATAGGTTCATCGGCACGAGGGCGTTTTCTTATTTGAGCGCGGGCCCGTCGGTTGACTTTTTGTGTCTTTCCCAGTTTTCCTTTTCTAAAGTTTTGGGCAAAGGGCTTGATGTCCAAATCTGACAATAGGGCACTGATGCCACCATCACCTGACTGAGCCTTAAAACTCACTTTTTTAAAAGACTCAAAAACAGCACCTAAGATGACTGTCAGAATCAATGCAACAATGACTTGTTTCTTATTCATGGCTGATCTCCTTGTCTATTTATAAGGCACAAGCTGTGCCTGGAGCGGCCGTGTAAGATGTTGAAAATAAACAGGTTTTTAGAGTGCCAAAATCCCGTTTGTTGAGCCCTGTCCAGGTTTTGGACACCTCATCAATAGTTTTAAAAAAGTATCGTGATTACATAGATTTGCGGATTGGGCGGACAAACAGTCGTAGAGGGTGAAAAGCGACAAAAATGGTCGTTTTTAACGGATCACTGATACAGGCAGGCCAGGTCTAGCAACCCCTCAATGGCCAGATCGTTGGGGCTGGTGAAGGTCATGCTTTGGTCCTCTGAAAGAAATCCGGATTTGGGAGTTCCATACACCAACATGGAATCCTCATCCACATACCTGAGACTCCCATCAATATTTTTATTCTCCTCACTGGAGGCGCGGGCCGCGACCTGCAGATAGGACTGCAATCCTGAGGGCAACTGTTTTTTGCTGATGGCCTTCAGGCTGGACTTGGGCAGAAACCGTTGTTGTACCTCAAACCAGGCCGTGTCAGAGGCCCGGCGGCGGTGGTGGCCACGAATCCACACAGGGTAAAAAGCCATGCGCGAACTCAAAAGCCGGTTCTCCAGGCGTGCTTCAATAATCAATGAATGATCCATCACTGTTTCGGATTGAGTGATCAACTCCAGAATCTCTGAATCGGTGAAGCGTTTTTCTCTCAGGTTGGAGAGCTTGTTCTCTATCCAGCGTTTTCGCTCGTTGAGAATTTTTAATTGTAGGGGCCACTCGTTTTTCAGCTGCCATTGAGTGAAGGTGCTTGGCTGTCTTTTTAAAATAGACTCTTGAGGCACATCTTTTATTTTGAGTTGCACTGCCTGAATATTGGCACTGACCTCTTTGAGTTCTACGGACCAATACAGTTGTTTTTTAACGATTTCATTTTGAAGTGGCTTTGGGAGCCAGGTGAACACAATGCGCTTGGCCCGGTACGCCGCCAATGTCTTCTTCAGGTTCCAGATTTTTGAAAAGGCAATCAGATCACTTTCTGATTGTAGGTTCTCTGTTTCAGAAAGTGTCTGATAGGTATTGGAGCCTTCGGGGGTGGGTTGGTTATTTTTGCCAATAAACTGACAGTACTCAGAGCGAGAGCGGAGAGAGGCTTTTCCTGTTTTATACTCAATAAAATCATTGGCCCCGATAGAGGTTCCGGTCAGAACTATTAGAAATGCCACGGTTGTTTTCCACTGTAGGAAGTGCCTCAGTTGTCCATCTCCACTGTTAACGAGTTGATAGAACTCCTAACAAACTCTTAAGGTTTATCGGCGACTTCTCTGTGATTCTAGAGTATTATGCGGCGCATAAAGTTTTAGGACGAAAGTCCGATACGGGCTCTATGAGCGTCAGTTCTATCGGACCATTTCAGTCTGTTTCGATGCGGGATCTTCCTGACATCGATAATATCACTGACGAGATCACTGAATCCTCCAAGGCTACTTCCGGCGTCAAACCGGATGCGGAAGCAGATGACTCCACACAGGATCAGGACAACAGAGGGTTTATTCAGATCCTGGATTACATGGCTCGCCAGGAGAAAAAGAAGCAGAGGGAATCTGCCCACCATATTTTGTTCAATGACAGCCGCAAAAGAGAGCGGGTCATTTTGAAATACCATTCCCTCAATCACTTTGAAGATGACCTGGCTGAGCGGGGTCAAGTCCTCAATAAAGCTGTTTAAACCCCCTTTTCACTGACTCAAAAAGAGAAAATAATGCACTGGGCTAAAGTCCTGACGCGATGTGACGATATGCATTGTGACTGCTGAAATGAATCTTGTCTGTGGGCCCCATTTTCGCTGTCACCCCAATGGCTTAAGGGGTGGTGGCGGGAACGCCATTAAAGGAGGGTGCTCATGTCTTTTAGGGTTAGTGCCAACACTGTCAGTCTGGCGGCACAGCGATACCTGTCTCATGCACAGCGAGAGGTCGAACGATCCCAGGTGGCCCTGGCGTCGGGCCGACGCGTGGTGAATGCCGGTGACGATGCTGCGGGCTTTGCCATCTCTGAAAGTCTCAGGGGTCAACTCTCTGGAACTCGTCAGGCCAAATTCAATGCGGAAAACGCCGTGTCTCTGATTCAGACAGCCGAAGGTGGTTTGAACGAACAAAACAATATTTTGGTGCGATTGCGCGAATTGGCGGTTTATTCCGCTTCAGACACCATTGGTGATGAGGAAAGGGAGTTTCTCGACAAGGAGTATCAGGCTCTCACTCAGGAGCTGGACCGTATTGCGAAGACCACTAACTTTGGAAACAAAAAGCTTCTCACCGGAACCGGTGAGGAGTTTCAGTTTCATGTGGGCGCTTACAAGGGGCCCGAAAACACAATTGCCTTCAAACTGGATGCTGACACCACTTCATCCAATCTGGGAGTGGATGGTCTGTCTATTCAGGATCAGGATGAATCACTGGACAATCTGGAATATATTGATACGGCCTTACAACAGGTGGCCGGTGCACGTGCTACCTTTGGGGCCATGCAGAGCCGGTTTCAACATGTGATTGATCACCTGGGGGTTCAGGCAGACAACCTGGACCTGGCCCGTTCCAATATTGTAGATGTGGATGTGGCCAAAGAGGTGTCCAACATGGTTCAAAACCAGATTTTGCAGGAGGCAGGTATTGCGGTGCTGGCGCAGGCCAAGCAGGATGCCAAGCGGGTGGTCACACTTATTTAATAAAATCTGAAAACTTCATTCTCTTTACAAAACCCTCTTTAAGAAGGGCGGGCGGGGGACAGCTTTATGCTGTCCCCTTTTTTTATGCGATATGCCATAAAGATATGCGGCGCATCTTCTCATGACTAATCGCATAAAATTGATGTGAGGAGGCCGGGGAGTCTCATTTTTTTTAAAAATTTTGTTCAATTATCTTCAGCACAAGACGCGTAGCGTTTTAAAAACCTAGACCAAAGGCCTAAAGAAACCTAGACCAAAGCCGAGAGGTTACCTGAACACGTTGGAGCACCTTTTGGCGTGGGATTCATTTCGGCAGTCACCAAAATGTTTCCTGCTTTCCATTTCTCCGAAGATGTAAAGAGGGTCAGTCACCCCTCTTGATCTTCGGACTCCAACAAAAAAAGAGTTTTTGTTAAACAGACAGAATGTCCTTGTCTTGGGAATCCAATTTGCCTGGAAAAACTGTGGGCAGATCCCCAAGGTCTTGCACCCGTGCAACAGGAGTTTGCACAAGCACGTTGGAGGCTACAAATGGGCTTAAGAATCAATACGAACATAGGTTCGATTTCTGCGCAAAGGACTTTGTCCAAGCAGCAGATGCGCCTGGAGCACGCACAGCAAGCGTTGTCCTCAGGAAAAAGAATTGTGAATGCATCAGATGATGCTGCCGGCTTGGCGATCTCTGAAAACATCAGAGGTCAATTGGGTGGTATTAAGATGGCAAGAAATAACTCATTCAATGCTCAGTCGTTGATCCAAATTAGTGAAGGCTCTTTGAATGAAATTTCAAATATCATGATTCGTTTAAGAGAGTTAGGAGTCCAGGCGGCATCTGATACCGTCAGTGATGTAGAAAGAGAGTTTCTAGATCGTGAAGCTCAGCAGTTAGTCGAAGAGTCCAATCGAATTGCCTTGAGCACACGTTTTGGTAATAAGGCCTTATTAGATGGTAACGGCGAAGAGCTAGAATATCACGTGGGCCCCTTTGCTGGTGAAGAAAATGTGATCAGATACAATATATCAGCAGATGCTACGACATCCGCTCTGGGGGTGGATGGGATCTCCATTTCAGATAAAGATGGAGCTAAGGATACGCTGGGAGCTGTTGATGAAGCCTTGGTTCAGCTAGGAAATATGCGAGCTGACTTTGGTGCTGTACAGAGCCGACTGCAGAGAACAACCAGTAACTTAGACATTCAGTTTGAAAACCTTTCGGCTGCAAAGTCTAGGATTGCTGATGCAGACATTGCCTACGAGTCAGCAGAAATGACCTCTGCACAGATTCTGCAAAATGCTTCTGTTGGAGTTTTAGCGCAGGCCAACCAAAACGGCGCTGCAGCTCTGAAGCTATTATAAATAGTAGTTTTTAAAACAGCGAGTAACAAAAGAGCATTTTATTATTTATCTCTGTGTGAGTCCGGGCCTTCGGACTGGACTTGCACATTTAAGAATTTTTGAGTGCACAAAAGTTTTTAAAGGTTTGAGTAGTAGGCCCACAGACTAACTACTCTTAAGCCCGCCCTGGGGTCCCATCGGCCCCGGGGTTTTTTTTGAGAATTGCAAAAACGCTTTTCTATTTAATTTCAAAGATGTAACATATAGTATGCATGAAAATCACATCTAAAAACCCACGGGATTTGACTATAGGATGAGCCCTATGAAGATAATGATTATTGACGATGAGCAGATGAACCTTGACCTCTTTTCAGACCTTTTTGAAGACGAAGAAGCTGTTGAGGCTATTCAGTGTTTCAATAATGGACAAGAGGCCTTGGAGGCTTTGTCTGCATTTGCACCAGATGTTGTTATTTTAGATATTATGATGCCCAACCTGAATGGGTTTGATGTGTGTCGCCAACTTCGGTCTCAGCCTGGAGTGAAACAGCCTCGTATCATTATGATCACAGGAATGTCTGGAGATGACGTGGAGTCTAAAGGGCTTGAGGCGGGGGCTGATAAACTTTTTCTTAAACCCCTAAATGTTAATATTTTATTAAACGAAGTCTTGACGACCCCGTCTGACTTGAAAGGTTAACACATAGAGCCTATGTGACAGTGGATGACTTTGCCATATCCAAGGTCCGTTGCCTCTCAATAAGCGTGGGAATGATGGTTGCATGAAGAAATTGCTGTTTCGGGCACTAGGTGTATTCCGAGTTGGAGCGACCCCTCCCTTTAACTCGTCACAAAGTCGTTTGACAATTCTAACGAATGTTTTGGTGATTTGGGGCTTATTCACAGCTCCTACGATGAGTTCTCTTTTGAGGGATGCGGGAACGGATGCATCTATTTACCTACCTATATACTCCATATTGGCGGCTCTTTGTCTGACAGGGTACTTTGCAAACGCATTGGGTAAAGTTAGGTTTGCCCAGTATGTAGTGGTGATTCTCATGAACTTCACTGGTTTTCAGGCCGCCTTATTTTACGGAAAAAGTTTCAATGGTTATTGGGGGGCTTATTTTATTGCAATTGCTTATACCGTGTTGGCGATGTCGCGAGAGCCTCGTTGGATATTTTGGCCTGCAGTTTTACTGACTCTTTGTGGTTTGCCCATTATTGATTGGCTCCATTGGCATCAATTGATTCCTATAACGGGCTTGAACTCCTCAGACTATCCGCTTTCAATACTGTTGGCTGACACAATTGTATTTACATTTTTTCTGGCCACTATGCTCACCATAGAGAAGTCCTTTTATGATAGCTACGAAGATGAGTTAAAAAACCTCAATGAGAATCTGGAAAGTATTGTTGAAAAACGAACACAGAAGTTAATGGAGGCTAAGGAAGAGGCTGTAGAGGCGAGTTTATTAAAGTCTCAATTTGTGGCCAATACATCTCATGAATTAAGAACCCCAGTGCAAGGGCTTGTGGGATTTGTGGAAATGGCTAAAAAGCGTCTTCTCAAACAGAGTTCACTGAGCCCGGAAGATGAAATCCTTAGGGAAAAAAGTTTGAAATCTCTGGCTTCAGCAGAACAGTCTTCAAGTCGATTGCTGGAGTTGATAGATACTTTATTAAAAATCACCAGAGCTGAATCCAGGGGCTTTGTTGCTAAGCCAGGACCATTTCAAGTCAAGAGTGTTATTGAAAATCTGATTTTAGATTCTCAGCAGGCATTTCCCGGTCAAGTGATTCATCTGCACCTGAAGGGAGATGGATCTGGGCAGGCTATCAGTGACTCCACTTTGGTTGCACAAGTGACAGAAAACCTGATTTCGAACGCTTTACGATACTCTCAGAGTGGTTCTGAAATTCATGTGCACTTGGTGGGTGACCCTAATGAATTTCATGTTCATGTGATCAATACAGGGCCAGGAGTTTCTCCTGAAGATGTAGAAAGGATATTTGATCCTTTTGTGCAAGGGCAACGAACAGATCAACGAACTGGCGGAACGGGTTTGGGGCTGGCCCTTTGTCGTAAGTATGCCCGGGCTTTAAACGGACGCATATATTTAAAAAATCCATCTCCAGAGAGTACGGAATTTGTTTTTGACTTTCCAAGGTACTTTTCTGCCGATCCTCAAAAATCTGGATCATCCAATGGTCTGGGAGACGGAAGTCCTGAAACTTAATGTCATTGGATTCTTTTCAGTTGATCTCAATTAACGAGACTATGGTCCAGTTCCAATAGGACCATGGTCCAGTTTTTCCAGACTCGACTCAAGTCCACCTCGACCTCGCCGAAGGGTGAGTTGCAAGCAGCAGTAAAATTCTACTGAAAGAATAAGAGAGCCAGAGTTGAGTGACTGCTTCTTTGGTTTTATGAAGCTTCTTTCAAAAGACCTTCCTGTTGCTCCAACGTGTTCAACAAAGCGCAAGGATGCTTTGCGATCAGCTTGTAGCCCTGTGGGTAGGGCTCGGGCTGGTGGGAAACCCAGAAAAAGGACTCCCGTCATAAAAAAAGGAGGACTCTAATGAGCCTTACTATCACTACAAATGTAGCCTCACTGGCTGCACAAAAAACCATGGGTACTAACGCCCGCAATATACAAAAAAGCATGGCCCAGCTTTCTTCGGGAAGCCGGATCACGAAAGCAGCAGATGATGCTGCTGGGCTCTCTATTAGTGAAACTTTAAAGTCCACGGTAAGAGGTTATACTCAGGCCAAGCGAAATGCCAACGACGGAATCTCTATGGTTCAGGTGGCAGAAGGCGGGTTGAGTGAAATTAGTAATATTTTGACTCGCCTCAGAGAGCTTGGTGTGCAAGCAGCTTCTGATACGGTGGGCGACCTTGAACGAGAGTTTATTAACAAAGAGGTTCAGCAACTGATCAACGAGTCTGAAAGAATTTCGCAGGCGACACGATTTGGAACAACAGTTCTTCTTGATGGCAGTGGCGATACCTTTGATTTTCAAATTGATATTAATAACGATGATTTTGTAGACAGAATCTCCTTTGATGCCAGTCAACAGGATGCGACGACAGCTAATCTTGGTATTGATGGTTTCGACTATTCTGATAAAGGCAGCGCTCGAGAGGCTTTAGAGGTGTTAGAGGATGCACAACGGCAAGTGAATGGCTACAGAGCCAACTTGGGTGCGATTCAAAACCGATTGATCTCCACGTCTGAAAACTTGAGTGTAGCCGTAGAGAACTTCTCGGCAGCCAATAGTCGGATTCGTGATACAGATATTGCTGAGTCCAGTGCTCATCTGGCGACAGCACAGATCCTGAACCAGGCTTCAGTGGGAGTATTGACCCAGGCGAATGCTCAGCCACAGGCAGCGTTGAGGCTGATTGGCTAAGTATTATTTTATCAGCTATTTAGGAATTAGGAGAAGGTTTGTTACTCCTTCCTTCTTCGGTACCTACCTACCCGGAGGGTGTTCCCTCCGGGGTACTTTCTAGACGGTCAAAAAGGCTGGGTAGCCAAGAGTCCATTAATATAAAGTCGGGTCGACCAATGTCGCTCGCCCTCTTTTAGTCCGGAAATGAGCCAACCTCAGGGCCTGATTTCAAGCCTTAAGTCCTAAAATAATATTACTTTTGTCCAGTTTCACTAGATCAGACTTCAGTGGGGCCAGACCTCGCCGATGGATGGGGTGTAAGGCGCAGGAAACCCGGACCTTAAATTAAAAAGCGGGCTTCTGCAAAACATAAAAACAACCGTGGCAAACAAGGCTTCGAAAGAAAAGCGAGTAGGTACGCCGGACTTTCAAGAATGGAGCCCTTTGTCCAAAAAAGGAGGAATACAATGTCTTTAAGAATCGCAACTAACGTGGCTGCCGTGAACGCAAGAAAATCTATGGCAACTAATTCCAGAGCCATTCAAAAGAGTTTTGCTCAATTGTCTTCAGGGAGCAGAATTACAAAAGCTGCTGATGATGCGGCAGGTTTGTCTATCAGTGAAACATTAAAATCTACAACTCGTGGATATCAACAGGCACAGCGTAACGCCAACGATGGAATCTCGATGGTTCAAGTTGCTGAAGGGGGCCTGGGTGAAATCAGTAATATTTTAACACGATTGAGAGAATTAGGAGTTCAGGCCTCTACAGCGACAGTGGGTGATGTCGAAAGAGGCTTTATCGATAAAGAGGTTCAGCAATTAAAAAGTGAAATGCAGAGGATTGCGGAATCCACTAGGTTTGGAAATGCTAAACTCTTGGACGGAAGTGGTGAGGAGTATGCCTTTCAGATCGATATTAATAACAACGATTTTCAAGATAGAATTTCATTTGATGCTAGTCAGCAAGAGGCCACAACGGAGGCTCTAGGAGTTGACGGTTTTGACTTCTCAACAGCTGAAGGAGCTAGGGAGTCTTTGGAGGTTCTGGAAGATGCTCAAAGACAAGTCAATGGTTACAGAGCAAACCTAGGAGCTATACAAAATCGACTGGTCTCCACGAGTGAAAATCTGAGTGTGGCTATCGAAAACTTTTCTCAAGCCAATAGCCGGATTCGTGATACGGATATTGCCGAAAGTTCTGCAACCCTGGCCACCAACAATATCTTGCAGCAAGCTTCTGTCGGGGTTCTGGCTCAAGCCAATCAGCAGCCCGCCGCTGCACTAAGATTGTTGAGTTAATTGATGAAAGAAATATGAAATATAAAAAGGGGGGGTGATTATCCTCCGCCCCTTCCGGTACATACCTAACCCGGAGTGGCTCTTCACTCCGGGATACTCTCTTATTGATCAATGGCTTTCTTTTAAAGTATTATAAAACATTCCTATGCAAAAGTGGCTTTACAGACCCATCAATAAAAGCTTTTTTGAAGTCTGCATTTATGCCCACTTAACCTTTCTTCTTTGTTTTTTAGTTCCTAGATTATTGGCTGTTTTTGATGGCCGAATGGGTTTATACGAAGGTGTGACTCTGTCTTGTTTAGGGTTAGCTACGGGATCTTTTCTTCAATTCTTTTGGGGGAATAGGGGCCATCAGCCAGCAAGATTTTTTCTTTTTTTAACAATGATCATGTTACCAGCATCTATTCATTTTATTTCAAATGAACATATATATTACTTTGTATTTTTTCTTATTTTACTTTGCCTTGGGTTTTTGACCTCTTCTGTTTTTAAAAAAGTTAACGTTTATCAAGCCATGTTCTATGATATGATTGGAGTTTTTCTTGGCATTTTAGTGATCTATTCATTGCCTTATCTAGGGGCCCAAAGACTTTTTATTTTTTTGCTTATAATTTCGCTTCTTCCCTTTATTGTATATTCAAACTTTTTAAAGAGATTTTTTGTCATTTATTTATTTTTAGGACTCATTGGCTCTTTCTGGGTCCCTGAGAGAGCGATTGATATTTTACATATTGCTCATGATGTTCCTCAGCCTTATGTTGATAACGAAGATGTTCCTGTTCGCAATGGATTTAAAATGATAAAATCTGGAGCCAAGCATGTAGCAACTCAGGTATCTTTTTACTCTCGTGTTGACGTTCTTAAAAGTTCGATAGAAAAATTTCCTGAATACCCCATTTATTTTGATAATATTTTCTTTTCCGTAGTTTCTAATAAAGAAAATACTCACATTGGTAAACATATTGCAGTTCCTAAAAATGCTAAAACAGCACTGGTTCTTGGTGCTGGAGGAGGAAAGGATATCCAAGCTATTCAACCTCTGGTCGTTGAAAGGATTGATGCCGTAGAACTCAATGATTCTATGTATAACTTAATGACAGGGAATGAGATTTTAAAGCGTGTGAGTGGTGATATATATCATCGAGCAAATGTAGTTTTGGGTGAAGGTAGGAAGTTTTTAGAGAGTACAAAAAATAAATATGATTATATTTCAATGAATTATACGGATACTATTTATGAGTTCAATATCCCTTTATTGCACTTAGAAAGTTATCTATATACAAAAGAGGCCATTCAGCTTTATTTTCAACACTTGAACCCCAGTGGCAATATGCTCATAGCTAATAAAATCCATGGAGGCGATATATTAGCTCAACCGGTTCTTCGAATGTTGCAAACCATCGTAAGTGTTTTGAAGGAACAAGGCAAAAAACCACACAATCATTTGCTTTTTGAAATGCAAGATCGTTTTCAAAATAAAGGCAGTTTCAATGCTTCAATAATTATAGGAAACTCTGAGTTTTCTCATTCTGAAACTGAGAGGATCAAAAGTCTGAGTAAGAAAAAAGGGAATACTACTTTTATTTCTGGTGCCAATTGTGCGAGTGAAGATCATCTTTTTTGTAAAGTTATAAATAACGACACATCTTTTTACAAAGAGTTGGATCGTCGTCAAGAGACGATATCTCCGATTTCTGATAACTGGCCTTTCTTATATTATTTTAACAAAGAGAAGTGGTTTAACATATCGGACTTCAATAAAATTTTATTGATGACATCGATTATTTTTTTATCTTTAGTTTTTTTATTTCTTAAAAAAATCAGATTTGATGATCACAAAGAAAAATTTTATTTGGAATCATTTTTAATATCGGCCTTTGGTTTTTTACTTGGGTGTTTACAGGGCCTTACTTTTATTAGCTTTTCCATTATTTTTTTGCAACCTATTGAGTCGTTGTTTATATATTTTTTGTCGGTATGCTTGTCTAATTTTATTTGTATCTTTAAGGGTGAAAAGATTATTCATAAAGCATATTCATTTGTGCTTATTTCATTAATAGCCACTTTTTTAATTATTGGTATTCCTGGAGCTAGATACTACATCTCAGATCTTCCATTTTTTTTAAAATTGATTTTAGTATTACTAACGGTTTTACCAATAATTATGATAGGGAGCATTAGTTTTTTAGTGATTACCGATACACAAAAGAAAAGAAGTAAGGCTCTGGGTTCTTATTGTTATGGGCTTAGTTCGTTTTCTATTGTGATCGGTGCTGGAGTTATATGGAGCCTTATTCTTAGATTTGGGATTTTCAAATCTTGGATATTCGTCTTATTGGGGTACTTGATTGCGACGACTCTTATGGTTCAGTGGCAAGAGAGAAAAAGCCACTGTACCGATCCGGTTTGAATTTTTCCGTTTTTTGAAACAAACAGTCCTCAATGGGCCTTCTGGGAGCACCTCCGGCTGTTGGCTTAAAAATATTTTTTAATTTGTCTCCAGCTCAACTCCAAAAATCCTAAAAAATTCAAATCGGACTGGTATAAAAGTCTTGAAATTCTCATGAAACGGTCTTTTTGTTCCGATAGTGCGAATAAGATGAATATTAAAAGCGTCACTCCCAATATAATGCCCTTGGAAGGCCTTGGTAAGGCAGATTCTGGAGAAAAAGTACGCTTTAAAAAGGCAACAGATCGTGATGCCAATGGCCGTCAAGAGGGAGGGCAGGAGAAGCAAAAAGAACATCAGTTTTCTGATGGAGATTGGGCAGAGGCTTTGAAGAAATTAAAAAGTCTGCCAGCTGTGGTTAAAAATCAGCTAACAGTTGAAGCCTTTGTAGAGGGAGAAAAACGCTTTGTTCGCTTCTTAACCCTTGAGGGAGAGTGCATTCGACGTTTAACAGAAACAGACGTTTGGCAGTCTCTGAAAAATATTGATATTGAGCAACCAAAGGGGCAATTGCTTAACAAAGCCATGTAGCTTGAAGGGTCGGGGGCATTCCGACTTTTGAACTGTCAATTCTGTGGCGGTTTTGACTGAATTCTTAATACGGTTACGTTTATAAGTGAGATATTCTTCCAAAGGTCTAAGCCATATTATTGGCTCACGATAAACCTTGAAAATCTGAGACAATGAAAGAGTAAAGAGTGGCCATGTCAGGAGGACAGAAGTGGTTAATTTTGGCGGAATAGCATCAGGCTTACCACCTAATATCGTTGATCAGCTGATTGAAGCGGAACGTATTCCTGTCAAAAACCTTGAAAATCGTCAGGCTAAATCTCAGAGTCGATTAGACTTGGTTACTGATTTAGAAACGAAATTAAGGGAGATGAGTACTTCTTTGCAAGGGCTGGCTTCAGCGCGTGGGTTCTCTGATATCAAACTGACTAGTGGAGATCCTAATGTGATTCAGGGAGTGGTAGATCCCGAAGCAGGAGCTACGGGATCATGGAATATTGAAGTGGTTCAATTAGCTCAAAGGGCTGCAGCTATTACCAACGGATTTCCAGATAAAGATCGAACTGAAATTGGTGTTGGTTATATTGAATTTGAAACTCCAGATGGGGCGAAAGAAATTTACATTAATGGCGACAATAATACGCTTGAAGGTGCTGCAAATGCTATTAACCAAGCTGGGTTGGGCGTTCGAGCGACTGTGCTGAACGATAGAAAGGATCCAGATCGTCCTTACAAATTAGTGATCAGTGGTGTGGACGTCGGGGGCGATAACAGGATCGAGTATCCAACGCTCTATTTTCTAGATGGAGATCAAGATATCTACTTTGAAGAAGAAAGAGAAGCGAATAATGGAATTGTCAAAGTGGATGGATTTGAGTTTGAAGTCGCTGACAATAAAGTTGAAGATGTTATTCCTGGAGTGACATTAGATTTAAAGCAAGCAGCTCCAGGCCGCTCCATCAATGTTAGTATTAAAGAAGATATGGAAGTGGTGAGTGGCAAGGTTAAGGACTTTGTTGACGGAGTTAATGGAGTTCTTTCGTTTATTCAACAGCAAAATGCATTAACTGCCGATACGGATACTTCGTCAACCCTCGGAGGAGATAGTTTACTGAGGAGTGTTGAGAATCGCATGCGACGACTTATTCAAGGGCCACAGTTTGGGGTTAATGGTGGAATTCGACGATTAAACCAGCTGGGTATTGAGTTTAACCGAGGCGGAACCCTGAAGTATGATGAAGAAAAATTTAATACAGCTCTCCTCAGGAACCCTAATGATGTTCGAAATTTTTTAGCTGGTGATGGATTTGAGGTCGGGTTTATTCCGTCCATTCGACGTGAAGTATCTAGCCTTCTCGATGGAGTTTTTGGTCCAGTTTCTATAAGAAAGCGAGCCTTGCAAGATAAAATTCGACAAATGGATGATCGAATTGCCAACAAAGAAAGACAGCTGGCTATTAAGGAACAATCGTTGCGTAGAAAATTTGCAAATTTAGAAACCCAAATGTCTCGACTAAAATCCCAGGGAGCAGCTGTTCAGGGACTTGGCGGAGGTGGTGGCATTCAAGGTTTGATAGGTGGTTAAGGGTTTAAGGAGCTATTTTAAAAAAATAAATTGTCCAAGTTATTTTTTTACAGGTCCTAAATGTATGAAATTGATATGCCGATAAAGAGTAAGGAGCTAGTGAAGTAATGAAGAGTGCTTATCAGAAATATAAAAATACCTCTGTACAAAGTGCCAGCCGAGAAAAGCTGTTATTGATGTTGTATGAAGGTGCTATTCGGTTTGTCAAGCAGGCTATTAAAGCCTGTGACGAGAGAAATATTGCAGACAGAGGTATGTATATTGGTCGAGCGTACGACATTATTTTAGAACTCAATAACACTTTAGATCATGAGGTGGGCGGGGAGATCGCCACTCGTCTTGAGCAGCTCTATATGTTTATGACGGAACAGCTGACACAGGCAAATATCAGTGGTGAGAAGAAAAATCTAGAAGATGTTTTAAGGCTTCTCACCACTCTTCATTCGGGTTGGAAGGAAGCTATTGAAAACCTGAAAAAAGGGGAAGTTGTTAACAAATAATTCAATACCAGGGAGGGAACATGCAGGAAGTCATTAATTTACTCAATCAAAAAAATCAACACCTTGAGCGGTTTTATCGTCGGAACGAAGATGAGATACTGAATTTTACAGACGGTAACTTTGAAAACCTAGAAAGATTTTATCACTCGCGAGAGGTGATTTTAGATATGATTGGGTGTCTTGATCAAATGATCGAAGAGGCTCAGGGTCGGGTGGATGCTCAATTAACAGCTGACGAAAAACGACAGGCTATAAGAGCTCTAGATAAAAAGAATGATTTAGTGACGCAAATTCTTTCTCAGGACTTACAGATTCTTTCTCTAATAGAAAGCGCAAAATCAAACATAATAAAAGAATTGAGTCAGGTAAAAGTGGCTAAAAAGGCTGTGGGCTCTTATAAAAGTGGTCAGCCAGAGCCCCAGTTGAATGAAAAAGCCTGATTGTATTGGGTCTGTATAACATAATGAATATCTCCCTTTTTACTTCGTTGAATTTGACAGGGCTTTGGTAAGAACAGTCAAAATTCTGTCAATTCGCAACTCCAAAACGGAATCACGAACCCTACACCACTGGCATTACAGTTGCTCTTTTCTAGGAAAAATCTCCAAGGAGGATATGGTGGAGTCAGTGGACCAAGACAAATGTCTAATTCGATTTCCCCTCAAGGCACCCGTTGAGGAACAGACAAGCAAAACAAACTTCCGACTAGATGAAGATAGTCATGAAAATTCTTCGTTAGCAATGTCTATGATTCCTTCCTTGGATGACCTGATTCAAAATGCGGAAGTACTTGTTCGTGCCAAAGACTTTGATCTTGCCAAAAATTTAGTAGGTCGTTCTCTTCAGTTTTATCCCCGCAGTCAGAAATTACTTAACCTTTTAGCAGAGGTTTCTGTAATTTTAAAAGATTGGGATATGGTGGAAAAATCTTATCGTGCCCTTGTTGAAATGAATGGATCTGAAGAAAATGTTTTAAAGTTTTGTGAAACTTTGCAACGAACGGGCCGGTACTCAGAGGCAAGACAGCAGTACTCAGACCTTTTGGCGAGAATTCATCTTTCAGAAGAAAACCTTTTTCAGGTTTATAAGGATCTTGGAAACCTTTGCATGCGTGAAGATGATTTAGATTCGGCAGAGGAGTATTATAATAAGGCCTTTGCTATTGATCACTACTCAGATGCATTGCTCGTTAATTTCGGTACATTGGAGCTGAAGAAGGGGCAGACAGAAACAGCACTTAAAAGGTATCGCGAAGCGCTTGAAGTGAATTCTGAAAATTCTCAGGCATGGGTGGGGTTAGCATTAATCCATAGAGAGTACGGTGATTTTGAACTCTCTTACGCCAATGTTAGTTCTGCATTAGATCACGACCCTTTTAACATATCGGCGTTAAAGCTTTTTTCGGATTGGTCCGCAGCGGCAGGCCGTTCGCAAGCCGCAATTCAAAAATTAATTGAATACCTGAAGACTCATGATCAGGATGAAGAAATTCTACTTATTCTTGCAAAAATGTATTTTGTTTCAGGTCAGGCCTCTTTGGCGGTGATTGAAGCAGAAAAAGTGTTTTCCCTCAACCCAGAGAATAGAGAGGCCTATAATTTTCTTCAAGTGATCATGGAGCATGCTCAAAGGAGTGAGAACACTTGATTGAGTTCAAGATAGCCAAGGATGGTACAAGAATCTTCTCATGGCAAGGAAAGCTTATCTGCTCGGGAACTCGTCCTGGTGATGAGGCCAAAAAATGGGTTGAAAGGCATTCAAACCAGATTCGCAAATGTAAATCTATTATAGTTCTTGGATTAGCTAATGGATTTCATGTGGCGGAACTGGCTAAGAAGTTTCCTGGAATCAGAGTATGTGTAATCAATGACAATGATAAGTTTTTGGTTCCATCAACACAGGTACTTGATATTCAATCTTCGCTTTTTGAGGTAATTACCGTTCAGAGCGTGGAAGATTTAAAGTATGCCACAAAAATTAGAAAGATTTTGAATATGCCTTATGCTGTGATCAAATTTGCACCAGCCGTTGCCTTGAATCAAAAATTTTATACACAAGTCGGTGAATTGCTATTGGGAAGAACTCAAGAGGCGCTTCGGTTTTGTTTGGCATGTCGAGGTGATGATTGGGCAGGCGTTAATGTAAATGGAATTAAAGAGTCTTATCAAAAGCAAGGGCTTCAACTCATCAGCTTTAAAAACCTACAAGAATCACTTTTCAAAAGCAAAAGTGCTCATAGAACAAAAATCATGGGTCGAGTCCTTTCGGAGTTAATACGATGAAAAGGCTTGCTGTTAGTTTATTGAGACTTGGAGATATTCTTATGCTTGTTCCTGCACTCCAGTCATTAAAAGTAATTCACCCTGACGACGAATTACATTTGCTCATCAACGAGAACTTCAAGCATATTGAGCCATTGCTTCCGTTTATAGATAAGATTCACTTTTTTCCAAGGGAGGTTTTACAACAGGATCTGAGTGATTCAGACACTCCAATTCTTGCAGCTTTTGATAAATTAGATCATTTTTTAGAAGATCTCAATCGTAATAATTATCAGGAAGTGATTAACTTTACCCACAATACGCTCAGTGCTTGTGTGAGCTCACTCATTAAAGCTGATAGACGAGTGGGGCTACAGGTGGACGCTCAGGATCAACTAATGATTCAAGGAAATTGGTTTCAAATTCTGAATCAGCCGGCCTCCAAAATGCCGTGGCACTTCTCTGAAGTCTATTTAAAGGCTGTGGGAGAAGAAGGATATCGACCTCCTATATTTCCGGGCGAAAATCAGAGGGCTGAGTCTCGCCTTTTGCTTCAGCCATTTACCAGTGAAGACAGAAAATTTTGGAGCCCTGACAATTGGAGGAAGTACTTAGGACCAATTCTAAAAGATAATATATTTAAGCAGTGTGAAGTCCTGGCAGCCCCCTTTGAAAAGGAAAAAGCAGAGAGATTTATTCAAGAAATAAATTTACAAAATCACTCTATAGGTATTTATTGCTGTCATCTTGAAGAGGCTCTGGTTCGAATTCGGCAAAGCCAACTATTAATAACGGTGGACACCTCTATAAAGCATTTGGCTGCAGGGACCAGAATTTCAATAATTGAACTTGCTTTGGGGGGGAGTCGAGCAGAGCATACTGGAGCTTTTAGGGATAATGTGCTTGTACTGTCATCACCTGAGAATTCTCCTCCAACTCAAGGGGTTTTTCATGTGACGAAAGGTTATTTGAAGAACCACCTATTGACAGATTTAGGCTCATCTGCAAGCTGTGAGTGGGGTGAGTGGAGAGCTTCTGTATCTTGTTTAACAGATTCGGGCTCATGGACTCTGGTTCCTTTATATGACAATCAAAAAGAGTCTGTTCTTGATGAACTTGGAAATTATATGGAGGCTTGTTTTCTACAAGACGAACAAGGAAAGTACTTGGGGAGTAGTGCTTTTAATTGTGTTGAGACTCTAAAGACTCACTTATCACCTTCACAGTGGAAGGATTTAGCTCGGCAGTTAGCAGAGAAAGAGAAAGACTGTGAAGAATCTCTTGATAGAATAAGGAGCATGAGGACTCAGATCAGGAGCGAAATATCTGAATCTTCTGTTGTTGATTATTCTAAGGTTCAGACATTTAGTAAATGTATTGGAAAGTTAAAAAGAAAGCAGGAATACAATAGGAGGTTTCTGCGAACAGTAAAGTTACACGTGATGGAGATGCCATGAAAGACAAGAGGAAAGAGCTTGAGAGTGAATTGAAGCGATTGAATGAATCAACAAAGAGGCTCATACAGACAAGAGGGTACACCAAAGAAGTGGACAAATTAAAAATGTTAGAAGAGTTGATTAGGGAGCAGCTGGGTAATGAAAATTTTATTTGTTCAACTAGCACGACTCGGTGATATTTATCAAACTTGGCCCACGGTATTAGCCACACTTCGGCAAAACCCTGAAGCTGAAATTCACCTATTGGTGAGAGAGAGGTTTTTAGGGGCTACGATAGGATTGCCAGAATCTGTACGAATACACACTCTTCCCTCGGCAGCGATACTGGGTCCTGTTATCCGTGATTTGAGAGATATAAATAGCTCTAAGGTAAGGCTGGATGAGTTTCTTGAGTCTTTAGAGGCTGAGAACTTTGATAGGGTTATCAACCTTTCATTCTCTCCATTTTCTAGTTTTTTGAATCATTATCTGTGTGATTCAGGGGCTGAGTGTGTTGGTTATAGTCGACATAAAGATGGTTATTTTGATATGCCGGATGATTTGAGTGCTTATTTTTATGCTCAGGTAGGAGTAGGCCGCTGGAATCGTTATCATTTATCTGAGATTTTTGCATCTATGGCCGGTGTTCAACTGCAACCTGAAGACTGGACCATTCGCGGGCGCCTGCCATTTTTTGAAAGAGTTTTACCTTCAGAGTATATTGTACTCCATATTGGTGCCAGTCAGTCTGAAAAGTGTTGGAGGGGAGACCATTGGTCAAGTCTCATGGAACAGATCATGAAAAAAACACAGCTCAATGTGGTGTTAGTAGGCAGCCGTGATGAAGGCCACGATGTGGAAAAAGTAGTGGAGAAACACAGGCAAAGAATTTTAAACCTAGTGGGGCGAACAAGAGTTTCGGATTTATTGTTTATCACTCAATGGGCTCAAATTTGTATTGGAGGAGATAGTGTTGTTATGCACGCAGCCTCTCTTTCGGGAACTCCCTGTTTGAACCTTAGCTGTCAGAAAGTTAATTTTTGGGAAACAGGACCTGTCAGTTTCGGTAGTGAAGTTATTTGGGCTCCAGGTATCAATGATATTTCAGTAAATCAGGTTTATCAAAGTATGGTCAATATGCTCGATGGACGAACGGGGGCTGAGGAAAATGCTCATGTTTCAGAGGGGCTGGGTGCAGTAAAGTTCACCTGGAGCAGTCAGGGAGGAACTCATTTTGAATGGGAACTTATACAGGCCATGTATTCTGGAGGAAAGGTTCCACTTTTGGATGACCCTGTTACTTTTCAGGCATTTTATCGACTGAGAGAGTTGACAGAATTGGCTCTTGAAAAATTTAACAATGCCAATGAGATGACTTCAGATTTTGTCGCTCTTCTTGACGGCGTTGATCAGGCCATTGAAAGAGTGGGACAATTGAATACAGCCGCGGGAATTTTAGCACGCTGGTTCATTACAGAAAAAAATCGTTTGAGTCCCCAAAGCTACCAGACTTTAGTCGATAAAACATACCAAATTTATCAAGATCTAAATAAAATGTGTAGATTGTTTGTAGGCGATGAGTCCTATCAGTTTGAGCAGGGAGAGATTTATGCAGACTAAAAAATGGAGTTTCTCTCAAATCAAGAGTTGCTATTTGGAGTGTTTGAACCTCAAGTCATTGATCCAAAGAATTAATGAAGAATCTTGGAAGTCCGGGCAAGTTATTTGTGAGATCCGTTTGAATGGAAGGTTTCTCAGTGAGGAAGAGGAGATTGAACTAGGAGAGATGTCTGTTGAAGAAATACAAACTCTTGAAGTCACAACACAGTCTACAGATGAGCTTATTAAAAACTCAGTGCAGTCTTATTTACAGCTGATCCCACAAATAAAAAAAGCTGCTATTGATTGCTCGGAGGATTTTAGAGAATACAAAATGAAGGAAGGACAGACTCTTTTTACTGATGTTCTCGATGGTTGTCGATGGATGACCGATGCTTTGTTTTTATTGAAAAATAGCATGAAAGAGTGGGATGGGTTTCTTGAGCTAGGTCCGGAGTGGGCGCATTTGGAAAGTCAGTACTCAAATGTTGTTAATGAACTGGTTCAGGCCTATGAATCCAATGACACTTTACTGTTAGCGGATGTTCTTGAATATGAACTCTCCAACAGTTTGGATGGATGGGCCAGCGTCTTCGTTAAAATTGATAGTAAAATTCTATGACGACACAAAGAGTTTAAAAGTGAACAAAGAAGCAGCTGCCATCTTGATAAATGGAGATGTCTCTCCATCAAAAAAAAAACTTCTAGACCATATTTATGGTCTTTTTGAACTCTCTGAAATCAAAGAGCCCCAGCAACTTTTAAATATTCACCCTCTGACATCCAAATATGTATTTGTATCACTTGGGGCTAACTTTCTGAAAAACAATATTTGGGAGGAGTGGAGTAAGAAGTCCTCCAGGGCCATGCGATATATTTTTCTTCTTGAATCATTTGATAGTAAAGAAGTGGCCAGCCTGATTAATAACTTGGAGCCATTGGCTGTGCTGGGACCAAACTCTACTGTGCAAGAGTTGAATGAGATTTTAAATATGTCCAGGGAAAGTGCGCGTGATAGCGTGAAAAGCCGGGAAACCCTAGAAAAAGTCAAACAACAGAATCGACAGTTAGAAATATTGAATCAAAATCTAGAGGCTCTTGTCAGAGATCGAACGAGGGACATTGAGGTTTCAAAAAATCAAATAGAGCTGAAAGTAAAAAAAGTCAGACAGTTGGTTTCGTTTGTGAAAAGCCTATCTACGGTTAGAAAAATTGAAGATCTTTTAACTATTATTCGTAATGAAATAAAAAAAGCATATGGTAAGGGAGAGGCTTTTTTAGCCTGTGATACAGGAGAATATGGCCCATGGATTTTACACTTCCAAAGGGGAGAAACTGCAACTGTGCAGACAAAAAACCGTTGGAATACAGGGGTTAAGCTTCGTATCAACGACAGGAAGGACCAGCAGTACCTGGCGAATACATTTTCTAGACCTTTTGGCAGAGTTGTGGCATTCCCCCTGCAATCAAAGGCCACTGATTCTAGAGATGTTGTATTGTTTGTCGAACATCAGCTGTCTTTAGAGCAAGTCGATGCTTTTATTGATTATATGGGAGAGCGGCTGCAAAGTTTGAGCCTCGCCCTCGACAGGTCTTTGTTAGAGGTGGATTTGAAGAGAGCCTCATTTTTATGGGAATCAACATTTGATAGCATTGATGATCCAATTGCAATTTATAATAAAGACCATGAACTTATTCGATCGAATAAAGCTTTTTCTGAAATTATTGAAACAGTTCAAAAGGACAAAAGCTTTTCTTCTGAACTCATTGATACGTGTATTGAAAAAAGAGTTTCAGTCAGCCGGTCCTTTAGAGCCGAACAAAGGTTTTTTGATGCTCATTGTGATCCTATTTTATTTCATGATGATGATAGGGCTTCTTCTGTGGTGGTTCATTTTGTGGATGTTACAAATTATAAAAACCTTCAGTCCACGATGATACAAAATGAAAAAATGTCTGCGGTAGGACATCTGGCAGGCAATATTGCTCATGAGCTCAATAACCCCCTGACAGGGATTCGTTCTTTGTGCCAAGTTTTAATTGCAGAACATTCACGGCGAGAGCAAGTTGTGAATGATCTCAAAGAAGTGGAGAAGGCAGCTTCAAGATCTCAGAAGATCATCAACAACTTATTGTCATTCTCACAATCTGCGACAGGGAGCGAGTTGAAACGAGTAGACTTGAATCAACTCCTTCAAATGACTCTTCCCTTGTTAAAATCAGTGACATCAGAGCATCGGCGCCATTTTAAATTTCATGAAAAAGAAGTTCTTGTAAAGGTGGAGCCTCACTTGACTCAGCAGGTGATCTTTAATCTGATCAATAATGCCTGTCAGGCCATGGGGCAAGAGCCTGGAGACCTTGAGGTAAAAATTTGTGTGCAGGATAACTTTGCAAAGTTTTCTGTTAGGGATTCTGGTCCGGGAGTTTCTGAGGAACTGGGTAGTGGAATATTTGAACCCTTTGTCACGACCAAATCCAAGGTTGGGGGAACAGGCTTAGGGCTCAGCATGAGCCAGCGAGTCATTCGTAGTATGGGAGGCGAAATTGGCTTTGATTCAAAGCTGGGTAAGGGAGCCTGTTTCTGGTTTCAACTACCGTTGGATGGGGAAACACAATGAAGATTCTGGTTATAGATGATGAGGAGTTGGTGAGAAAATCTTTGGCTAGAGCGTGTCGGGCTCGTGGGTTTCAAGTGCTTGAGGCCTCTGGAGGTGCTGAGGGGCAGGAGTTATGGGAGAATGAGTCACCTGACTTAGTTTTTTTGGATGTTTTAATGCCTGATCTTAATGGACCAAAAGTGATTGAAAATCTTCAAGGAAAAATTACAAGTAAAATAGTACTTATGTCCGCTTACACGGGAGGGTATGACCTTAACAAGGCTAAATCTCTTGGAGCAGACTTGTTTATTCCCAAGCCTTTTGAGAATATATTTGAAATTGTACAGGTTGCGGAGGCCCTGGTTGTCGGAAAATAATTTTTCAGTCAAAGTCAAAAAAATTCAGCCTTATCCTTTTGAGGTTCGCATTGAGAGAGAAGGTAAAAAAGAAAAGGCGGAAGCTTTAAAGCTAGTTCTTCATGGACTATTGATAGACATCAAGGCGCTTGTTGTGAAAGTTGGTGAAAACCTTAAGGTAGAACTTTATCTTCCTGCAGATCGTGGGGAGATTTTTACAGATGTTAAAGTGATAAAAACTTATGATCATTTTAAGGGAGGGGCAGAAGGTACGAAAGGGAGAAGAATAGCTGAAGTTCACTTTCTTCGCCATCCCTTAGCAGAGAAGGATCGTTTAAAAGTGAAGGAATTTCTCAAAGATATTCAGCAGACGGGAACTCTCAAAAAATGAGAATCATTGCCGGGCGATTTAAGGGTCACCCACTAGTGGCCTTTAAGGCCTCTCATATCAGGCCGACTACAGATAGAGTTAAAGAGACTATTTTTAATAAGCTGATGGGGCAGCTCCCAGGTGCCCACGTGTGGGATTTGTACGCTGGCACTGGAAACCTTGGTTTAGAAGCGCTCTCTCGAGGAGCAAGCCATGTCACATTTGTGGAGAGTCATCGAAAATCTTTACAGATTCTCCAACAGAATATTCTTAAACTGAGGGTTCAAAGTGAGGTGATTGTCCACAAAAGTGACGTCTTTCAGTTTTTAAAATCCGTAGGCCAGGAAAAGGCTCCAGATATTATTTTTGTGGACCCACCTTTTACACGTGAGTTGGCACATTCCTCTATGCAAGCACTGCAGGAAGCGGATGTAACGAATTGTAAAATAGTCATAGAGTCTAAAAAGCAGGAACGTATTGATGATAATTATGGGATGCTCCAACTGTTGGATAGAAAGGGTTTTGGTGATAAGACTTTATCAATCTTTTATGCAAAGGATAAAACGGAATGAGCCCAAAAGTCCGTAAAGCTATTTACCCAGGAAGCTTTGACCCCATAACTAATGGACATGTGGATACTATCCGTCGTTTGGTAAGTCTTTATGATGAGTTAATAGTTCTTGTAGCTAACTCCAGTGACAAAAAATATTTATTTTCTGCAAATGAAAGAGTGGAGTTAGTGAAAAGGTCTCTTCAAGCTATTTCTGGTGTGAAAGTGAACTCTCACAATGGTTTGACCGTGGAATACGCTAAAGAAGTTGGAGCTAGTGTGATTATTAGGGGGTTGAGGGCTGTGGCAGATTTTGAATATGAAATGGCTATGGCCAATATGAATAAACACTTAGATCGAGAGATTGAGACTTTGATAGTATTTGCTGACCCCCAATATACTTTTGTTTCATCTCGACTTGTCAAAGGTGTTTCCGCTCATACTATTGAAAAGCTAGAGGGCCTTGTGCCATCAGCAGTCCTTGAAGCCATGAAAAATAAAGTCAGAGGTACATGATGCTATCAAAAAGAGTGAGTTGTCTTAAAGGGTCTCCCACCTTAGCATTGGCTGCGAAGGCCAAAGAACTGAAGGCCGCAGGCAAGGATGTTATATCTTTGTCTGTGGGTGAACCCGACTGGGACACATTTGCTAGCATTAAGAGAGCAGGCATTGCTGCCATTGAAGGTGGCCAGACGAAGTACACGCCCGCAGGGGGAACTCTTGAGTTGAAAACAGCCATTGCGAGCCAGACATCTTTGGACTTGGGTTTGAAATGGACCCCGTCAGAGGTGACAGTTTCTTCTGGTGGCAAATATGTGATATTCAGCGCTTTACAGAGCTTGCTGGACCCTGAAGATGAAGTCATAATACCGGCTCCCTATTGGGTTTCTTATCCGGATATGGTTCAGTTAGCTGGAGGGGTTCCTGTCATTGCTACGGCAAATAAGTCGACGGATTTTAAACTCAATGGCGATACGCTTTGTCGCTCAATCACCAATAAAACTAAACTTTTGATTTTAAACTCTCCCAGTAACCCCACCGGAGAGATGTATTCAAAACAGGAGCTGGGTGAGCTGGCAGAAGTGCTCTCTGCTCACCCTCGTGTGGTTATTTTATCTGATGATATATACAACCGACTTGTATTTAACGATGAGGGGTTGGCCCCCCACCTCTTACATGTGGCTCCCCATCTGAAAGAGCGAACAGTCATTATTAATGGTGTTTCTAAAACTTATTCTATGACGGGCTGGCGGTTGGGTTGGGCTTTGGGGCCTGCTGAACTGATTGAGGCTATGGGGAGGTACCAGTCGCAAAGCACCAGTTGTGCATCTTCGATCACTCAGGCGGCGTCTGTACAGGCTATTGAAGGAGCTGGTCCTGAATTAAAAGAGGCTCTGAAGCTTCTAAAAAATCGTAGAGATTTTGTCTTCAATAAGTTAAGTGCTCTTGAGGGGGTAGAAGTCACTAAGCCCCAGGGAGCCTTTTATATTTGGCCGGATATTTCTTCATTTTTTGGTAAGTCTTTTCAAGGTCGAACAGTCAGTGGATCCCATGATTTCTCTCAGGCACTTTTAGAGAGTGAAATGGTTGTCACGGTTCCGGGAAAGGACTTTGGGCTCGAAGGCTACTTAAGACTTAGCTACGCATTGGGAGAGTCTCGAATGCAGGAGGCTATTGATCGCCTGCAAAGGTTCACTGCAAGTCTTTCATGACTTAGGTCCTATTGTGCTGGGCCATGATCTGATCGTATAATGTGGTTTTGGCAGGGAGGCTTAAGCCTGTGAGTGTTTGGGTTTTATTGCAGATTGTTTTGAATGTGCTTTTACTGCTTGGGGTCAGCATTCTCTGGCTACGGCTGAAACGTCCTCCGAAAGATGACCCTCGGCTGTCTCGTGGGCTCCAACTGCTACAGAGTAAAATCACTGTTCTTGAAGATCTTTCTGATCGTACGGACAAGCAGGTGAATCAGCTTACCAGTCTTCTAGATCAGAAGACCCGATTATTGCAATCAAAAATCTTTGATGCAGAAGCACAAATTCAAAAAGTTCAGGGATCTATGGATCGCTCCATGGAGGTGGCAGAGATCTTTCAAGATAAAATTCCTCATGATGAAATTATTGAAAGACAAAATACAGTGAAATATATCCGTGCGGCCCGATTAGCTCATGCTGGGAGTTCAGTAGAAAAGATTGTTGAAGAAGTGGGAATTCCCAAAGAGCAGGTAGAGTTTATTGTTAAAGTGAATAAAGACAAGCTTATGTTTGACGAGAGCCAGCTACCAGCCTGGGCGAGTAAAAAAAGCCAGGAAGAACTTGAAGTGGACCTTGAGATGAGTCCAGAGAGCAGGGTTTCAGAGGCTCAGAGCGAGGAGAATTTCACAAACCGTTATAACATGGATCCTTCTGCGTTTGATCTTCCTCAGGAAAACTATGATTCACTCAAAAGACTTGGCGATGAATTTCGTCAAATTTGTGAAACTTACGAAGAAGAGTCTGAAGCTTTAGAAAAAACTGAAGCGTCTCTTAGGCAAAGTGAAACCCCCAGTCAGATTTATCAGGCTGCCAAAAAGGCCACTCGTAAGCTGGTAGACGGTGTCAGTGAGCTAATGCATGAGCCCTTTCATAATGAGAAGACACAGGTTGAGGAGACCAAGCCTCTCAATGCTAAAGAGCCGGTCAAAATTCAAAAAGTGGTGTTTCCTAGAATTGATTTGGATGATTCATTAGGGTGATTGGCAGTGAAGCAGTTTTTAACTGGATTGAAGGTTGGAGACAGCGTTGTAGCTGAAGTGGTTGAAAGTACTGGTGGCCATGACTTCATTGTGAATTTTCATGGAGATTTAATCCGAGTTGCAAATAGGTCTAGTGAGGCTCTGAAGGTAGGGCAAAAGGTTTCTTTGATTGTCACAGCGATCAGCCCATTTTCATTTAAGCTCAGTCATTCACGGCAAAAAATTTTTGATCGACGGGTATGAAGGCACTGGTCGAGACACTGGTCCAGTTAATGTCTCTGACTTCAGGTCCGATACAATATTATGACAAAAAAACCATTTCACAACTGTAAGGGAATTAGCTTTCCCGATGTGATGATTTTAATTTCGGTGCTTTGTGCTGGAGCTGCTTTTGCTTTGCCATACATTTTTCAATCGACGGCGGCTCCGGCGGCTATTGCAAAAGCTCAATCAGACCTACAGATCATTGCTGACGCCGTGGCACAACTGGAGAAACACTCTAAAATCAAGGCTGGATACCCTGGCCCCAACCCTTGTGTCAATGACCCCGAATTTGCCAGTCTCGATACTTGTCGTCTGGGCTTAAAATGTAACGACGGAAAATATAAGGTTTGGAAAGGTCCCTATATTAAAGAGGTTCCTCTGGACCCTTGGGGACGAAAGTACTACATGGACAATGATTACTATCAAAATGGTGTGGTTTCTCGAGTACTAGGATCTAAAGGGCCTAACGGAGTTCAAGACTACGACTCTTCTTCAGATGATATCATTCATGTCCTTTGCAGGGAAGAAAAGGGGCCGGGAGTATGAACCGGAAGGTCCTTTTATCTATTGTAATTCTGGTCGGTGCCTTGGGGCAGATGTATAACCATTACGTTAACGGAATTTCTTATAACAAGCTTGTTATTCGGGATTCATCTGGCTTTGTGGTTGATGGATTAAAAGTAAAGATCACCGCCTCTCAAGAAGACATGGAGGCTTATAAGAAACTCATCACTGGTGAGGTAGTCAAAGATATACAATCTCAGCTCAAGGATGTTGAGAAGCAACAGCAAGAAATGATGAACAAGCTCGATGATATTGCGGGTATTGATGAGACGTCGACAAAAACCGTTGTCCCCCAGCAGAGCGCATTGCCTCCCTTGCCAGAGGATTTGACGGAGAGACAAGCACTGGAGGAGCCAATACATTCAGCGCCTCTGCTGGAAGAGGACAAAGAAGCATCTCCTGAGCCTGAGAAGGTAAGTCAGTTTGATCCCATCAAAGAGTTGGCTGCTAGAAACTTAATGTCTTGTAAAACTAAAAATTCTAAAGGGCGTATTCCTATACTGATCTGGAATTACATTGTGAGCAAATCATCAACGACAAAGTATGTGACGACAGGGAAGGAGACTCTCCCTCGAATTGCGGTCATTTTATTAAATGATGAAAGCTGTTGGCCCAAGCTTTGGAGCCAGAACCCGGCACTGGAAAACCCTTATGAAATTCCCTCTGGGCTGACAATCAGTGTGGTTCCAGATACGCCCCGTGTTCCAGCAAATTCTGAAACTGCTCAGTGACGACCGTTTTTTACTTTGTGCTTTCTCTGATGAAACGGGTCATGTAGTAGCGGATCAGGTAGTCCAAATTGATGGGTTTACCGTCATAGGTCCAGTTCAATTCTCCAAAAGCTCCCCATGAAGCCTTTAAAGTGTCACCATTTTCAGTAGCTTGAGACGGGGAGCCCTCTGCTTGAGGTTGGGGAAAGAACTGATTGCCGATGGTGTTGAACCGGATACTTAAAATACCAGGGCCCAGCACTGTGAAGATGAGTTTGTAGCCATTGCGAAAAAGCATAAAGTCGGTAGCGGTATTGGAGATTCCATAGATCTTTACGGTGCCTAGTGTAGAGCCTTTTAATTGGTTGAAGGCGGCGGCAGATTCTACAAAAGCCGCTTTGAGATCACGCATAAAGTCAAAAGTGGCTTCACTCAAGTGTTTGCCAGGGTCAAAGCCTGCGGTCACATCAATAACGCCAGACTCTTCCATGGCTTGCTCTGCTTTTACCAAGTCTTTAATCCACTCTATTTTATCCACCTGAGTCCCCCTGATAGAAACCACGCGTCCCCGAACAGCCATTGGTCTCAAACGCGTCACAGCATTATCCTTCCCTGACAGGAGGAAAAAGTCAAGAATCCGTAAGTGGCCCAAGGGGTCTGAGAGGGCTTTCTTTATAGGAAAGTCCAAATCCTCAATTTTCTTTGGTTTCTTCAAAATCCGGGTTTGACAATCAACAGTCATTTTTTACAATCAAGGAGGTCTAATTTCATAGAGGAGATATTCATCATGTTTCGATATTTACTATTAGTGGTTATGGCAGCAGCTCTTGCAATTTCAACGGGCTGTTCTTCCAAAAAGAAAGCTGAAGATGGCGTTAGTGCTGGAGACGTAGAGGGTGATCCCAGTGTCTCGTCAAAAGACCTTCAGTTTGATCCCATGGGCAGTGACAGCGGCAATATTGCTGGACTTTCCACAATCAACTTTGAGTATGATAAAGCGACTTTGACTGAGTCGGCCCAGTCAGATCTGGCAAAAAATGCAGAGTGGATTAAGTCCAACCCCAATGTGACTGTCCAGATCGAAGGGCATTGTGATAGCCGGGGTTCTGTGGAATACAACTTAGCTTTGGGTGAAAGACGGGCCAAGTCTGTGAAAACCTACCTGACCAATCTTGGAGTTGATGGCAAAAGGCTAACCATTATTAGCTATGGTGAGGAAAAGCCTGTAGCTACAGGTGACTCTGAGTCTATTTACGCTAAAAACCGTCGCGCCAATTTTGTACCTCTCCCTAACTAGGCGAGAAGGAGAAGTCACCTATGAAAGGGCTCGTTGTGACTTTTGTGGGAGCGGCCATGCTATTGGTCCTACCCCTTGGTTGCGCCGGGCCCAAGCCATATGAAGATCACGCCATAGCCTATGTGGCACTGAGATCTGCAAAGCAAGCAGAGGCTTCCCGATACTCCCCTGGATACTGGTCCAAGGCAGAACGTCTTTACAGGGAGGGGCAACAGGCCTATAAGGACAACAGTAATGAAAAAGCAAAAAAACTTTTTCAACTGTCCAAGAGGTACGCAGAAAAAGCGGAGAATGTAACTCGCTTGAGAAAGTTCCAGACAGGAGGAGTGCCATGACTTGCAGATTGCTGGTAGCTGTACCAATGATTTCTTTTTTGCTCACGGGATGTCTTATGACTCGAGATCAGATTCGTGAGGGAGCTGCTGGTGCATCTTCTCCCTCCCAGGTTTCTCAGGAGCAGATTAAAAAGGCCGAAACAGCGGCTCGTGTGGATGACCTTGAGTCTCAGATTCGATCCAATGTGGGCCGTATGGAAGTTCTTGAGAATGAAATCAATCAGATGAAGCGCCTGGAAATGGAAAAACAGGCTGGCGATGCGGGGGGGGCAGATATTCAAACTCGGTTTTCCATCTTTGAAGAGGCACTGAAAGGCCTTGAGAAACAAATGCAAGTACTGGCTGCTGAAGTGCAGTCATTAAAGTCTGCCTCTCATTCTAAGGGCGGGAACAAAATTAAAAAGAAGGGTAATTTTGCGGGGGCTCAAGACGCTTTTATAAAGAAAAATTGGAAGCGTGCTATTGTGGGTTATCAAAAGTACAGAGACTTGAACCCTAAAGGGAAGTGGTATCCTGAGGCCACGTATAAAATTGGTGTGTCTTTTCAAGAGTTAAAAATGTCCAGCGAAGCTAAGGCTTTTTTTGAAGAGGTGATCGTCAAGTACCCCAAAGATAAACATGCTCAAAAAGCGAAATATCGTTTAAAGAATTTAAAATGATTTACAAGAAAGTTTTGGCGATTGAAACCAGCTGCGATGACACATCGGTGGCCGTTGTAGGTGGTGATGGTCAAGTTTTTGCTGTTGTTTCTGCTGATCAGGACTTGCAACACCAGCCCTTTGGTGGCGTTGTTCCTGAAATTGCCAGCCGTAACCATACGTTGCAGGTTCTTCCTCTTGTGGACCAGTGCTTAAGCTCCTGTAGGTTGCGCTTTAAAGACATTGATGGCATTGCTGTCACATCGAGGCCGGGCTTGGTTGGTTCACTGATTGTTGGCGTAGTTTGCGCTAAAACACTGGCTTGGAACTATAACTTGCCTGTCGTTGGAGTGAATCACTTAGAGGGACATTTATTAGCTCCCTTTTTGAGGGATGAAAGTTATCAGCCCCCTTTGGGTTTTGGTTTTCCTTTTGTGGGTTTAGCAGTGAGTGGAGGGCATACACAGCTTTACCTTGTGAAAGGTGTAGGTGAGTATGAAGTCTTGGGAAAAACCTTGGATGATGCTGCAGGTGAAGCTTTTGATAAATTTGCAAAACTTGTGGGATTGGGGTTTCCTGGTGGAGTTGCCGTGGATCAAAAAGCCTCTTCAGGAGATTCGACAAAGTACTCCTTTCCAAGGGCTCTAAAAAATGATGGGACTTTGAGTTACAGTTTTTCTGGGTTGAAAACTTCAGCCCAAAAGGTGATTCAGCAAATGTCAGGTGATCAACTGCAGCAAGCTTTGCCAGATCTGTGTGCCAGTTATCAGGAGGCTATCGTAGAGGCACTCATGCACAAACTGAATCTAGCTGTAGATCAGCAAGGCGTGAGTCGTGCGATTGTTACCGGAGGAGTCAGTGCCAACACTCGGTTAAGAAAGGCTGTTCAAGATTGGGCCGAGAAAAAAGGCATTCAGACAGTGGTTCCCCCTCTTCGGTACTGTACAGATAATGCTGCCATGATTGGTTATGCCGGAATTCTTCGGCTGAATAGGGGAGAAATTTCTGGTCATGAGTTGACTCCGTCTCCGAGATCTTATGAAGAAGACTTTCGGTCTGGAGAGAGTCGTTGAGGGACTATGACCGGGAGTTAGCTATTAAAAAACTTCATGCGTTGGGGATCAGCCCCAAGAGGTCATTGGGGCAGAATTTTCTTATTGGCCGCTCTGTTATTGAAAAAATCATAGATCATATGAAAGGACTTTCTCCAAAGAGCCTTGTTGAAGTAGGGCCTGGGCTAGGAGCATTGACCGAACCGCTAATGGAAATGTCGACCTCATTGATGGTGATTGAGTTAGACCGGGTTTTTGCAGAAATGTGGAGAAAAAAAGGGTTGAAAGTGAGTGAAGGGGATGCTCTACGAGTGAATTGGAAGTCTTTTCAGCTTCAGGACGCAACTCTTATTAGCAATCTTCCGTATCAAATTTCATCAAGCTTGGTTGTGGATAGAAGTGTAAATCCCTATGGCATTCAAAATATGGTTTTGATGTTTCAAAAGGAAGTGGCTCAAAGAATTATGGCCTCCCCAAAAACGAAGGAGTATGGTCTGTTAACAGTTATAGCACAGGCTTGCTGGGATATTCGTATGCTGCTAGAAGTGGGTCCTAATGAGTTTTACCCGTCTCCTAACGTGGCTAGTCGAGTCTTAAGTTTTCAGCGAAAGGCAGAAATACAGGGGGATCTTTTAAAATTTCTGAATTTGGTGAAAACCGGGTTTGCCCAGCGCCGGAAATTATTGCTATCTAATCTGAAGCCCATCTATGCGGCGACGAACAGTCGCAGGGAGCAATGGGAAGTTTTATTGATCAGTCTGGGGTATACACCTGGTGTGCGGGCTGAGGAGATTTCAGTTCAGGACTGGTGGGCGCTTTACAATCGTTTTTTTGATTCAGGAAAAGGTTGATGGGAATAAAAATTATCACTGAAAATAAAAAAGCCAGGTTTGACTATCATATTTTAGAAAAGTTTGAAGCCGGTCTTGTATTAACAGGCAGTGAAGTAAAGTCCCTTCGTAATGGGCAGGCCAACCTAAAGGACTCCTATATAGCCTTTAAAGGAGATGAGGCTTTTTTACAAAAAGCCCACATTAGTGTTTATGCCGCCAGTAGTTATAATAATCATGAGCCCGAGCGGCTGAGAAAACTTTTACTGAACAGAAAAGAGCTCAATAAAATATTTGGAGCGCTTAAGGAAAAAGGTCAAACTTGTGTTCCCTTGAAAATGTATTTTTCAAAAGGCAAAGCAAAACTAGAAATTGCTCTAGTAAAAGGAAAGGACAAGGGAGACAAGCGGGAATCTATCAAGAAACGTGACGCTGATCGAGCCGTTCAGAAGGCGTTGAAGCGCTCAAGGGACTGATACTAGAGGAATCCGGTAATAGATGGAGCATGTTCAGTTGGGTCGCTTTTTCTTCAACCAATTCTTTCCAGGCCAACCAGGCGTCTCGATTCTGTGGGTCAATAGATAAAGACTGTAGAAGCTCTAAATCTCTCATCAGGTTCACTCGGAAAGAGTCATAAAAGTAATTGTAAGAGTCAATCAGGTCATGAAACTCATCGTCAGCTCTGATTTTTATAGGAGGCTGGTGCCATTGTCCGCGAGAGAGCCCTCGAATATGATTTTTTAGAATCTGAATGGGGCCAACAATGCGGCTGGTGAGCTTTAACCCCAGGTACCAGAAAAAACACAGTGTACCCACAGAGCCAGAAATTAAAACCATAGTCACCCAGGAGCGTTCTCTCTCCAGGTAGTCCAGAATTTGCGGAGCTTGTTCGTAGGCAAGGTCTACAAAAATTCGATAATTTTCAGTCAGAAAAAAATAGACAGGAAAAATAGTAATTAGAATTCCAATCAATGCGGCCGTCAGCACAACGGTTGTGTATTTGAGCTGAAATTCTCGATCAATAAACCGGGAGGTCCTAATGGCAAAACTGGGTGCTTTGGAGTGTTTGACCCCTCTATGAAAGAACATCAGTGGCTCGTCCAAAAGGTCTTTTTGCGGTTTTACTTACTTTTTTTATCAGCTTCAATTTGCCTCTCCTTGAATGAGCCTCCGGTCCGTCTTGAGTTATTGTGAAATACTGTAAAAAGACCTTCCGGGTGAGTCATTATTCATTCTAAAGGTGTTTGAGTTTTCTCCAAAGCTCTTCTATCATTGCTATATGAACTCTCATCGTAGGTCAGACGGTAAAATTTTCCTTTTCTCTAAGGTGAACTTTGGAACTCAGGGGCTTCTGTTATTTGGTCTTGTTTTTGTGATGAGCTGTCAGACATCTAGCAGGACGAGAGTCTTGGAAGAGGATAACCCTGTGCGTTTTGCTCAGGAGTTGGACGAAGAAGTATCCCTGAAGTCTGATCGAGAGAGATTCAATAAGATTCGCGAGTCTGTTCCAGGAGACAAGAAAGTATCTAATGACGAAATGGCCATGGATATGGAAATGCTGGTGCAGGCAAAAAAACCTGCTCACGAAATTCGAGGTGCTTTTCAGCTAAAAATTCGAAAGCTTCGACAAAAGTTTAGAGATAAATCTTCAAAAGTCCGAAAGAAGTTTCGTGATGTCCAAAAAAAGCAGCGAAATACTTTTCTCAAGGAGCTAAAAGAAGAGAGGGAAGACTTTCGGAGTCAACCAGTAGAAAAGAGTAAAACCAAGGAATTTTTTTCTGAGCAGGATTTAAAGAGAAAAGAATTTTTTTCTATTCAAAGAGAGCAGCGTAAAGAGTTTGAAGGTGAAATGCGTCAAAAGAGTAAAGACTTTCAGGGTAATATGAGAGAGCGTGTAAAGCAATTTAACGAACAGCTTCATCTTTACACTCAAAGGCAAAGAGAAAAGCGGCGTGAAGAAAAAAAGCAAGAAGAAGCTGAAAAATCTGCCTCCGAAAAGAGTTCGGGATCTATTTTTAAAAGAAATCAACAACTCGATGAAGAGACAAAAAAAATTCTAAAAGAGTTTGAAGATATGAAGTCTATGCCTGCTGAGCCACTGAGTCAGTAGGGACTTTTTTTTCTGCGCGGGGAAGAAGTCTTTTTTTGAACATTTTTCTTTTTTGCGCTCTTCTTTTTTTGTTTTCGAGTATCGAGTCGTTTTTTGGTAGGGTCTTTCATCCACTTTGGTAATTCAAAAACTTTAGCTAGTCCTTGAGGCGTGATGTAGGCATGGCTTCCCTTGGGAAGGGCGCCTAAAGGAAGTGCACCAATAGCTACGCGGCGTAGTTTTTTAACATCAAAACCAATCTTTTCGAACATTCTGCGAACTTGGCGATTTTTTCCTTCAGCAACAGAGATTCTCACCCAATCATACTTATCAGAGCTTTTTTTCACCCTTTCTACAAAGAGTGCTTTCACCTTGCCTCCAGGGATAGAAACCCCTCTTCGCAGTTTTTCCAATTGAGCCTCTGAAGGTTGTCCATCCAGTTTAGCCATATACGTTTTAGGAATTTCCTGGCTTGGGTGAATCACTGACTGAGCAAAGTCTCCGTCGTTCGTCATCAGTAATAAGCCTTCGGTATCCCAATCAAGGCGTCCTACGGGAAATAAACGAACTTTTAATTGAGGAAAATAGTCCTTAACTGTAGGGCGCCCTTCAGGATCAGATAATGTGGTCATTACGTGAGTGGGTTTATTAAAAGCTATATAAACTTGGTTTTGAGGTTTTGCTTTTAATACTTTTCCATTAATTTCAACTTTATCCTTTTTGGGGTTCACCCGAACGCCCAATTCATACACAGTCTTTCCGTTGAGTTTAACTTTGCCAGAATCAATCCATTCATCGGCCTTCCGACGGCTCGTCAGACCACACTCGGCAATGTATTTATTCAGTCTTATTTGGGTAGGGGACGCACTTTTTGCCATGATTGAAAGCTGCCTTCCTGTAAGGATTTGGTGGACTTGTGAGAGTTCAGCATATACTCAATATTAGTCACCAAAAGCAAGAGAAGCTTATCTTTATGGAAGATATTCCTTAAAGCCACTTGACCTTTTTTGACAATGGCAGGAGCCACCTGATGGCCTCGAGGGTCTCCACTGGAGATCAAATGATAAGCTTGTTCCAGTTGGTCAATAAGTTCGTTATAAAAAGGGTCAGACTTTGGATCAATAAAATGTTTTTCCAGAGCTTTGAGACCGTAGAAGATCTCTGGCACTGAAGAAATTTCTTTGGTTTGAAGAGAGCTGGCCGTTTGAAAGTGATGCCCTTGAATGGTCAGCCCAAAGTAAGAGTCCTCCTCTAGTGTGAAGTGGGCGGAGCGCAATCCGTCCAGATCCAGGCTTTGAAGGCGGCCAGGCATGAGCTCCATGTAAGAGGTATACTCTAAGTCTGTGGCAGGGGCTAGAGGTTGAAGAGCCCCTTCTCTGATCATAAATAAGGGGGAGTGACATGTGATGCGTAGGCCTCCTGAAGTCAATAGACGCATCACCATTAACTGATTGTTATTTATAGATATTACTCGATGTTGGGTTTCTAAAATAGAAACTTTTAGGTGATTATTGAGGGCTTTTAACCTTTCTGTTTCGTGATTTAAAGCAATCACCTGCAGAGTTTTCAACCATTGGAACTTTTCTAGAGAATCATCCACAAGACCGTGACTGTGTAGCTCTTCAATGATGGAAAATAGCTCTGAGGCAAGAAGGGTCTGCTTTTCTCTCCAATAAATAAATTGAAGGCAGGAGCCCAGAAATCGTTCGGCCAATGTCACTCGGAAAGGGGTGCTTAAGTCACAGGCATTTTTTAGAAAGTGATAGAGAGTGAGTCGTACCAATGTCTTTTGAGGATTTGAGCGATACAGGTACTGGGTAATTTGAGTGACAGAGGCCATGGTTTAACGATAGATTTAAAGTGTTTGCTGCGTCTAGTAGTAAATAGGGTTCGTTACTCGGTGAGTAATTTTTGAAGAGGAGAGAGCATGTCTCGTGAAATCAACAAGGAGTTGTTTGGAGTTCAGGGAGTAGCGTCGACTTTTGACGACAGAAGAGCTTCTACTGAAAGGAGACCACAAGCTCCAGTGTCCTCTTTGGATGTGGGTTTTGAGGTGCGTGAAGAAGACTGGCGTCTTCTCACGCACCAGGTGGAACAACTAAGGCGTCGAAATAAAGAGCTTGAGGCTAAAATAGAATCAAATAATTCTCGTATGGATGACTTATTGAAAGCAGCAAAAACCCGCATTGATCGTGTGGGAGCTGCTACTCAGAGATTGGAAGAAATGTCGAAAATAAAATTTCAGGAAGTAACGGCCAAAATCTCCACCTTGGCTGGAAAAGTGACCGAAAGAAAGGTCACTGATACCAAAATTGAACAGATGGTGGCTCGTTACAACCAATCTTTGCAGAGTTTTGAGCTGCGGACACAGCAGTTGCAAAAACTAATTTCTGAACAAGAAATGCAAATTCACAATTATAAATCGGCTTTGAATGAAGCACAAAGAGAGATGGCTCTCTTGAAGCATCGTATGTAGAAGCGGTCTCAAAAATACCACCTGCTACAAAGCCGACTGGCTTCGTAGCAGGTGGTATTTTTGAGACCGCTTTTAGACTAATTTGATTGTTTCGGATGACTTTTCACTTTTTCTAGTCTTTGTAGAAATCTATCTACGTTTTCAAAACCTGCCAAAGTTAAGTCTTTTAGATGCTCTCCTGTGGACGAATAAAACACAAACCAAGGAAGGCCTGGGATTTCGTACTTTTTCTGAAGAAACTTAAAATCCTTGGTAGAGGTATCTGTGGCATCATATTTGATCCAGATAAACTGATCCTTTATGGCTTGAATTTTTTTATGGGAAAAGGTCTTCACCTCCATTTCTATACAAGCGGCGCACCAGTCTGCATAAAAATCTATAATCACGGGTTGGCCTTTAGATTTGGCTTTCGCGAAAACCTCTACGCTGTATTTCTCCCAAGGAATATTGGGGGTGCTCGCCTTTTTATCGATAAGTGATGTCCCAAAAAAATCATCTGGCAAAATGGGTTGAATATAAAAGAAAGACAGGGCCAGCATGGCCACGCCCATTCCGATTTTGACCCCTACCATCCAGTGTCCGGCTTTGGGGAGTTTGTTGAGGGCTTGGCTGAAAGTTCCAATCACTAGAAAGATCTGCCCCATTCCAAAGGCAAAGGTGAATAAAAGGAAAAAACCAAGAGTCAGATTTTGTGATTTTGCAACGTAGGCCAATAGAGCAACAAGCACTGGTCCCACGCAAGGGCTGGCTAACAAGCCTGCCACCTGTCCAGTGAAAAAGGCCCCAAGGAAGCCCCCTTTGGTTTTATGAAGGCCCAGCTTATTTTGCAAGGTGAGTGGAATTTGCACTTCAAATAAGCCAAACATGCTTAAGGCCATAACAAAAAATAAAAGGCCCAGGCTTACAGCCACAGCTGGATGACCGAGAAAGCTTCCAAAGAGTGCTCCTGTGGAAGCCGCTACTAGGCCTAGTACTGAATAGGTAATGGCAATCCCCATCACATAGCTCAGAGAAAGGCCGAGCCCGGCAATTTTACCACGTTCTTCAGAGCGTGCACCGAGTACGGCCATAGTGATGGGAATCATAGGAAAAATACAAGGAGTTAAGCTGGTCAGGACTCCAGCAATAAACACGATTAAAAATGTCAGCCAGGTGCTTTGGCTGAGAAGCTCTTCTATTTTAGACGATGAGGAGACATCGTTGATATTATTGACCTGAGAGGTCCATGTCGATGATCCGCCAGTCACTTTGAACTCTACCTCCAGGGGAACCTTCTTGGGTAATAAGCAGTACTTTTTAGTACAGGCTTGATACACAAGCTCCAGTTGAACTCTATGATTTCCTCCAGGAGCGGACTCTTTGATGCCAATGACGGAACGAAGAGTAGAGCTTCCTCCGCCAATACCTTTTTTATTTTTCTTGCTGACGGGATCAAAGAATTCTGTCACAGGGTCTACGGTGGGCACGGAGATTTGCAGCCATTCCACATTGCTGAGTATGCGAAACTGAGACTCGTAGGCATGGTGTTTTTCTGCCAACTCTACACTTATTTGGATGCCCGTGTTCGCCCCCACGGGAAGCTGAGGGTGCTCAAGGGTGGTAGAGATCACGCGCAGAGGGTTCTTATTGAGGATGACCTCTCCTTGCGCATAACAGAGTGTGGATACTAAAGTAGCTATTGTTAAAATAGTGGAGAAAAAAATCAAAGGGCCTCTTTTTGGTTTTTTATGAGTCAGGTATAGACCTTTTCGACATTATATATGAAAAGTTACATTCGACCAAGGTCGAGGGTAAAAAATGAGTGCTTTATAGATAAGATTTGTAGTGGACCAAGGTCGAGAATCTCTCTGCATAAGGTGAGAATGGTTAATGCTCCACAGGCAAAATACCGAATCCTTCTACAGAGGTAACATATATGGGATTTGTAGGAGCATTAGTAGTTGTAGTGACGGTATTTGGTGGTTATGTCGCCGCCGGCGGAAAACTAATGGCTGTGTTTGCGCCACTGCTTCTTGAGATCGTAATTATTGGTGGAGCCGCTGTTGGGGGTTACATTATTTCCAGTCCCATGGGAACTCTTAAGTTGGGTGTGAAAATGTCCATTGCAGCCTTCACAAAGAGCCCTCCCTCCAAACAGGATTATGTCGAACTTCTTCAAATGCTTTTTCAGCTTTTTCAGATCTTTCGAAAAGATGGTCCACAGGCGGTGGAAAAGCATATTGAAGAACCTCAAAGTAGTGAAATATTTAAAGCCTATCCGAAATTTTTGAAGAATCACCACGCGGTGGATTTTTTATGTGACACCATGAAGATTACGCTGTCAGCGGACTTATCCCAATATGATGTGGATGACCTTTTGGACGCAGATATCAAAGTGGCTCACGAAGAGGAGCACGCGGCTCAACATGCTATTCAAGCTGTAGCCGACGGTCTTCCGGGGTTGGGGATTGTGGCTGCGGTTCTTGGTATTGTGAAAACTATGGGATATTTAGATGCAGGGGTTCAAAAAATTGGTTCTCTTGTGGCTGCGGCCCTTGTTGGAACTTTTTTTGGAGTTTTTGCTTGTTATGGTTTTGTAGCACCTATTGCCGCAAAAATGGCTGCTGATATTGATGGTGAGGGTCGTTATCTTTCAGTAATGAAAGCCGCTTTGGTATCTCTACAAAGAGGGGCTCCTCCTCTTGTATGTGTAGAATTTGCTCGACGAGCGATTTATCCTTCTGAACGACCGACTTTTGATGAACTAGATAAGGCGACAAAAGAAGCCAAGAAAGCCGCGTAAGTGAAAGGGATTTTAAGTGGCTGAACGTGAACCCATGATCGTTATTAAAAAAATCAACGTGGTTGCCGGGGGTGGCCACGGAGGGTCGTGGAAAGTGGCTTTTGCAGATTTCATGACTGCTTTGATGGCCTTCTTTCTGTGTATGTGGTTGTTAGCTCAGAGTGAAGAAGTCAAAAAAGAGGTGTCAGATTATTTTTCTACTCCAAGCGTAATTGAGTATAACTTTTCCAACTATGGTGTTGAGTTGACTCTGGAAAAGCTCTTTTTAGACCTCATCAATGAGCCTCTGAAAATATTTAAAGACTTCATAACTCCAGCAGACTCTACACCTAACTTTCTAAGAATGGGTACCAAGAAAATAGTGATGTACCACCTGGCCGATCAATTGGGGGATATTGCATCCAATGTACAAGTGAATCCAGATGAAATTGTGCTGGAGATTCCTACTAACGAACTATTTCGTGGAGATACGGCTCGTACAACTACAAAATTTCGTCAGGTGATGGACAAAGTTCAGGGGATCACCATGGGTTTGGAGGATGCCAATGTTTTTATTGACTCTAATATCTACTGGCACTCTATGAAAGGAGGCCGCTCAGCGGCTGAAAACGTGGGTGAAGAGCGTTTGGACTATATATTAAATCAAATAGAGAGTCAGTTAGAGCACCCCTCCGTGGATCTATTTGGTAAAGTGAACGCCAACCAGGGAGAGCGGGGCAAAGATCGCGGCACGATTAAGTTTCGAATCAAGCAAAAAGATAGACTGTCCGATGGCTCTCATCCGAAAAAAATGGAAAGCATGTTTGGTGATAAAGATGAATCTATGAGTGTTTACGATAATTTTGTAAAACAGGTTTCCGAACAAAAGAAAAAGTCCAAAACTGAGTAAATTATCAGATCCGAAAAGCCATGCGAAACAGATAGCGAATATCATCTACAATTCGTACAAAGCTAGGAAAGAATATGGCTGTCAACAATGAGCCAAAGGCCATTCCCCAGCCCAGTGAGAGTGCAATAGGGACAATAAAGGGATCTCCTCCTCCAATGCCAAATACTTTATAGAGTGTTTCACCATAGGCCGTGGGTAAGAGGCCACAGACAGTCGTTAGAGTTGTAAGCACAATGGGGCGCAATCGGGTGCGTGCTGCTCCAGTGATAGAGTCCTCTTCACTTTTACCTCGTTTTCTTTCTGAATTGACGAAGTCTGTAAAAACAATGGAGTTGTTGACAATGACGCCGGCCAAGGCAATCACACCGAGCATGGCCATAAAGCTAAAGGGTCGGTTGTGTGCAAACATGGCAAAGGCAACACCCATGAACCCAAGAGGTATTGATGTTAAAACTAAAAGAGGTTGTAAAAGATTTTTAAAAGTTACAATTAGAAGTGCAAAAATAATAAAGGCAGCAAATAAAAAGGCGCGACCCAATGCTGCAAAGGACTCTTGGGTGTCTTCGTCTTCTCCACCATATTTGACTTCGTAGCCGGGGTACTTTTTCATCATTTCTGAAATTTTTGGACCCATCTGTTTGATAATGGCTGAAGGTGTGTTTTTCTCTAGGTTCACTTCGGAGGAAATATTGTGAAGTCTTCTATACTCAAGGTGAGTGATAGCACTTCGTGCTGTGGCTTCTTTGAAATCAGCTACTTGGTTTAAAGGAATGAGGTTTCCAAGTTGATTCCCTACCCGAAGTTGACGTAACTGATCCAGAACACCTCCTTGCCTTTCCTCTAAACGCACCCGAATATCTACCTCCTCATCCAGTTCGCGAATACTAGAGGCCACAATTCCCTCAAAGGCTGCTCGTACACTCTGACTGATTTCGAGTGCTGTCAGCCCTGCTATGGCTGTTTTTTTGCCGTTAGGAATCACCTGGTATTCTTCTTTACCTGGAAGAAAACTACTGCGCACATCTTCAACACCTTCAATAGATTTTAGCTCAGCCATGATTTCATCGCCCACTTTTTTTAAAACTTCAAAATCTTGGCCAAGTATATTCAGCGAAATGGGTCTTCCTTGTGGTGGTCCTTGTCGAGCTTCTTCAAAGCTGATTTTTTCAATGCCTTCTGGTAGACCAATGTCTTTCCTTAGCTGTTCAATGATTTCAGAGGCGATACGGCTCCTACGGTTTTGTGGAGAGAGGGCCACACGGATCTGAGCATAGTGAGAGCCTCTTCGAGTTTGCGGATCTGTTTGATCTTGTTGAATAATGCCTGCTGATGAAACATAATCTTTCAACTCTCTATTGGGCAATTGGGCGACTTGCTGCTCAATGGGCTCAATCAGCTTCATAGTTTTTCTGAGCGTGGTTCCCATGGGTGTTTCCACCTGAATAAAAAACAGCTCCGTACCTTCTTTGGGGAAAAGGATGAATCGTCCCATAACTCCCAGAGAAACTCCGGTTCCTATAAGAAGAGCTAATGCCAAAGCCATGAACGCATAACGATAGCGGAGGCTGAACTGTACGTAACGGACGTATTTTTCGGTGACACCGTTAAACCAATGATTGTCTTTATAGGCTTTGATTTTTTTCTTTGAAGCCTCTGAGGTTTTTACCCACGATGTAAAATGAGACGGCATAATAACAAAAGCTTCGAACATAGAGAATCCCAGTGCCAGAATCACCATTAGGGGAATTTCAAAAACAAAGGCTCCAAAAATTCCTGTCATAAATAGCATGGGGCCAAACGCGGAGACAGTTGTCAGAATAGAGGCTAGCACGGGAGGAAAGACCTCTGCCGTTCCCTTGACAGCCGAATTGAAAATATCAAAGCTTTCTTCGTAATGGCGCCAGACATTCTCACTGACAACGATGGCATCATCTACAAGCATACCGAGAACAATGATTAAACCAATTAGGCTGATCAGATTTAAAGAAATTCCAAATAGGTAGGCTGTCAATAGTGAGGCAAACAGAGCTACAGGAATTCCTACTGCGACGACCAGAGCGACTTGCCAGGGGAGAAATAATGTTAAAACCAAAAGCACCAGAGCCAAACCAATAAGAAGGTTAGAGCTCAAAGCATCTAGTCGTTTGGATAAGTAAGTGGATAGATCATTGGAAAACCCTAACTGAATGTCTTGGGGCACTTTCCTTTGAAGCTTTGCAATCAATTCCTTTACGCTAGCAATAAGTTCAAACGTATCGGCATTGGATTTCTTGGCCACAACCATATTTACGGATGGTTTTCCATTGGCTTTATAAAGTCGTTCAGGTTTGGCCAGTTGCTCTGTCACCCGAGCAATTTCGCCAATACGTGTTCCAAAGCCTGCCTCATTAGCTAGCATAACAGCTTTTTTAATATCATCGGGAGATTGGAATTCGGCCTCTGTTCGAATCAGGCGTTCATTGCCGTCATCAGAAATAGCATCTCCACCAGGAATGGAAACATTGCGTCCCTGAATGGTCGCAATCATGGTAGATAATGATGCCCTTCTTTGAGACATTTTTTCTGGATCTGCGAAGACGACAAATTCTCTTTTGCGGTAGCCTTGTTTGGTGACACTGGCAACAAGAGGCAGGCGGGAGACTTCATCGGCAACATCTTTGGCCGTATTTCGAATCAACATTTCATCTGTATTTTCTTTTCCAGCCACAGTGACTTCAATCACCGGCAGACGGTCTGTTTCTATGACTTTGACCAAGGGTTCCTCAGCTGTCTCTGGGAGATCTTCGACTCGGTCCACGGCTTGTTGAATATCTTGGTTGGTTTTATTGGGATCCCTAGAGTCAGGGTCTAGCTGAAGAACTGTGACACCTACATTTTCAGTGGCCGTGGAAAAGACCTTATCTAACCCTTCCACTTCGCGAATGGCCTCTTCTATGGGGTTGAGTACTAGTTTTTCCACCTGCTCTGGAGAGGCTCCGGGAAGGGAGGTTGATACAACTGTTACATTAAAGTCTACATTGGGCCAGATATCTCTCCTCATGCTGTTGAGAGCATAGGCACCAAAAAAAATAATAACGGCTGTTAGCAGGTTTCCAAAAAGATGTTCGCGAGCAAAAAAACGAATGATGGCATTCATAAAAATCGTCCTGAGAAGGGTAAAGACTCAAAGTTGTTACATTTGTATGAGAGTCTACTCCAGAGATAACTGTAGTGTTTTAATTTGGCTCTTGTCAAATTGAGACAGAAAACATACAACCTGAAGTATGGGATTGCCTGAAACTGCCTGGAAAGACCTATCCTTTGTGGCCTTTGATACAGAAACCACTGGAAAGTACCCATTGGAGTCGGAGATCTGTGAAATTGCCGCTGTGAAATACAGGGGTGGGGCTATTGTGGATGAGTATCAAACGCTTCTCAAGCCCTCGCGGCCTATGTCTCAAATGGTGATTGACATTCACCACATTACTAATGAAATGGTGGAAAAGGCTCCGACGATTCAGGAGAAAATTTTTGAGTTTCACAGGTTTATTCAAGGCAGTGTTTGCCTGGCCCATCATGCGCCATTTGACCTTGGATTTATCTCTGTGGACTTAGAGAGTGCGGGACTGCCCACTCCCGAAGAGCCAGTGGTATGCACGAGCTTGTTGTCGCGAAAAATGATTAGGGAATCCAGTAATCATAAACTTCAGACTTTGATTCAACTGTTAAATATTGATGGTGGTCAGGCTCACCGGGCTTTGGACGATGCCAAAGCCTGTCTGCAAGTGGCATTGGAGTGTTTTCACCGTGTAGGGGAAGACGCTTTGCTGAAAGATATTCTTCAAGCACAAGGAGGGGCTCTTCAGTGGAGCCAGTACTCTATGAACGACTTATTGGAGGAGTCTCGCTTTCAGCATTTAATCAGGGCTTCTAGAGAGCGATTGGCAGTGGATATGGTCTATGACGGAGGTTCTAGGCCTGGAAAAAACCGTGTGGTGGAGCCTATTGGAATTGTCAGAAATCCCAACGGAGACTTTCTTGTGGCTATTGAAAATGGGAGGCTTCCTCCCAAACGCTACTTTTTGAATAAGATCTCTGAAGCAAAAATCAAAGGCTAAGGCTCTCTTGTGAAGCTATATCTTTTTATGCTAGTAAAGAGTTTCTATTGCTTAAGTTTTAAGCCAGTTTTATGAGTTTTTCCAGTACTTCTAAGGAGAGAGTATATTAATTTCTTTAGTGAATATTTATTTTTTATAGAAGTTTTAAATAACTTATGATTTCTTTAATGCATAAAAAATCTTGAAGTATCCTTCTGAATTTATTGTGTAAGTGGAGCTTGTTATTGGTAAACTGAACTCACGGAAAAAATGTAAGGCACCATGGAGTTTGATGACAATTTCTCCTGGTGGTAGATTGTCACTTTGCTGTTATTCTGCACGGTTTCCAATTGAAAATATTGAGAACATTGAAAGTTTAAAAGGTTTTTTCAATGGAAAAAAATACGGCAAAATTCGTAAATCATTTGTTGAAGGTAATTTTCCTGAAGAATGTAAAATGTGTGATTCCAGTCAAAACCCACCAATGAATGGAAGTTTTATACAGGGGCTTCCTGCGCAGGATAACTTCTTTGAAAAAAAAGATGTTCTCGTTTTAGAGTTTACTTCAAGTAACTTATGTAATCAGACATGTGCAACCTGTGGGAGTAATTTTAGTAGTAAATGGAAAAAATTTGACCTCCAAGCAATAGAGTCAGGTTTAGATTTTAGAAAAGAAAGTGTGTACGTGGATCTTTCTGAAAAGGAAAAAATTCCGTCAAAACAATTAATTTGTAAAGTTCTTGAGGTTTTGCCGACACTGAAAACCATAGTCTTTAAGGGAGGAGAGCCTCTTGCAGATAAGTGGAATAAAGTTGTATTGAGTGAGGTCGCTAAAAAACAGTATGAAATGAATATTATTATAGTTTCAAATTTATCTTTAGTAAATGATGAGTGGGTAAGTCTTCTAGAGTTGTTAAATAGAAAAAATAAACTTTATATTACAGGCAGTATTGATGGGACTGAAGATGTTTTTGAGTGGATTCGAGGGGCTAGCTGGGAAAAGGTACTAGGTGCAGCCCACAGAATTGAAAGTATTATTGGAGAAATGTTTAAGTTGAATATCACAGTATCTATTTATAATTTTTTTACATTAAAAGATGATTTAAAATATTTAGATAAAGTGGGAATTTTTAAGGAAGTACGGTTTGTAGTAGTTAAAGACCCTTGGTACACATCTATTGGAGTATTGGATCCAGTAGTAATAAAAAGTGAAGTTAAAAAAATTGAAACGACAGTGAACGCTTGTAAAAATTTAGATATTTCTAATTTCAATACTCTTTATGAGCTTAATTGCAACTATTCCTCGAGGGGTTTGCAAGAGGTCAAATGCTGGATTGATTACGTAAATAAAATGAGAAAAGAAGATATTTTGAATTTAGTACCTGAGTTGAAAAAAACTTTAATTTAAAGCGAGTTGATATAAACTTTATTGACCCTTGAGTGAGGTCCACTCTACTATGAAAAGAAAACTTATTTAATTCGGGCGAAAGTGCTGTCTGGTGTAGAATATGGAACTTCAAAATTAAAACTGGTTGATAGAGTTCATCAAGGAGAGTTTTGTGCATACTTTGGAAAGAGACACCCTTTATCATGGTACTACACATGTTCATGTCGAAAAAGAAGTTGTTTATGATTCTACTGATGGAATGAGAACAGTTATTCCTTATAATAGTGATTGGAAAAAACTACTGATTCAAGCCTCTGGCGGACTTGACAGCACCCTTATGCTGTATCTCACCCTAAAAACCTTTAAAGAATTAAACTCGAAAGTTTTTATTCAACCCTTCAGTATGGAGATTCCCACAAAAGCAAAAAATTTGAGCAGTGTAAGAGCTGTTTTACAAAAAGTGCGTGAACTTATTGACTATGAATATTTATTGCCAGGTTTAGAAGTTCAAATGCCTATGGATCATACGGAAAAAGGCAAGAAAGACCGTTTTTTTAATGATACCATTGTGAATCTATTTGAAACCGACGCCGTCAGTTTTGAGTTTAATGGAGACACTAAAAATCCATCTGAAGAAGCAAGGCGTTTTTTCCCTAACGATGAGTTCAGAGAATTCAAGCGAGATCACCGAACTACAATTTATAATGCCACTATTAGCGCAAGCCCTCATGCCTTTAATGATAAAAAAGGAATCGTCTTTTTGTACAAAAAAGAAGGAGTTCTTGATGAGTTGGCTCCATTGACAATTTCTTGTGATATTAACCTGGCGGAGGCAGAGAGAAGGCATCTATCAATTCCCTGTGATCACTGTTGGTGGTGCTATGAGAGGCGGTGGGGATTTACCTCCAATGGCATCACAAATGAAGAGTTTGAACAAAAGTATAAAGGTCATTTTGTTGATCGATAAGCCCACGAAAAGATTTATGAAGAATTACCGATTAAGAACTGCTTTTTTAAGTTTTCTTTTACTTTTTTTAATAGGGATGGCTCCCTACTCTAGGTTTTATATTCATAATTTTTTTACGTATTGGCCTTACTTCAATTGGGAGCTTGGATTTGGCTCGATCCCTTATAAGAAACGGCTGCAGATTATTTACATTGATCAAATTGATGATGAAGTATTTAGCCCACCCATTCCCTTGAATGATTATATTCTGAATAAAGCAAAAAGAAAACTCTATTGGATTCCTACTCAACACTACAAAATGCAGACAATGCTGACTCAGGCGAATCATAAAAAAGATCTTGATGAGATAAAGCGTGTTAAGAGCCTTATATATAAGTATTGGTTCCAGCCAATTTCAAAGAGACTGGTGAAATATCACTTGGCCATTATTGAAATTGAGCCCATGCAATATCAAAAAGATGGAACAATTTTATTTAAAAGGGTGGTTTTAGAAGATGTTTTTCATAAATAACGCCTTAAGAAAGGCAAGACATTTTTTTTCCACTTCGCCTGTATGTCACGCTACTATTTTTGAGCAACAGACATCCACTTTTTTTAAAATTCAAAAGCTAATTCCTCTTATTCTTATTGTTTTTTCTTATTTTGCATTTTTACAAGTGAGACATAAGGTCTACTTGTTGGACTCGGCCAATTCGCCGGGTCTCTTTTTTTACATAAAGTATATGAATGAATTTTTTTATTTATTTTTTAGATGGCTTCCTGCCCCCTTGCTTTTAATAGCCGCTTACTTTTCTAACCTTCGTTGGCTAAGAAATATCGCTTTATTTTCTTTTATTCAACAAGGAGCCCTTGTTAATGCTATAGACGTCAATGAAAATATGTATCGACCTGCAATTTGGTTGGCAGTAGCTCTTTTATTTCTTCCAAAAATAAGTGACGATAGTTCACGTATTGAAAGAGCAAAATATATTTCTCATTTTTGGTTTAGCTTGTTGTTTTTTTCTTTTGCGTATTATGTTGCTGGCTTTTGGAAAGTGGCATGGGGATGCATCTATCAGCCCTTTATGGAAAACAACTTAGGGTTTTGGAATATAAATGCGATGAGCTATACAATTACAGAGTATTTACTTCGTACTGCGACTGTGGGTAAGTACCCCATTGCAGAGTGGGCCATTTCTGTTCCAACACTTGGATGGGCTTTACTGTTAGCGGCAGCCTACGCGGAAGCTACTCTATGGATTGTTTTCTTTCGTCCCTCTTTATGGAAGACCTACGGGGTTTTGATGATACTGCTCCACACAGGATCAAAAATGACTCTTAATATAGGCTTTGAAGCTCAATATATATTAACGGGCCTTCTTTTTTTTCTCAGCCCTTTTGCCGTGGAAAAAAATTTTTTTCAAACTATTGTTGAGATGCCAGGGATTTACTTTTTTTATAAAAAATTGAGACGTCACATTAGTTCGTAGAGTTTCGCCCTAAAGCCTTATCTCGTTTGCTAATAGCAAGATCTTCAATTTCTTCTGTGATTGTTGCAGATGGATTGCCAAGAACCTTATCGTTGGCTTGAAAATTGGTCTTGAGTTTTTCTCTGACCATTTCAGCCAGTTCCTGGAGATGATGAAACTCATCTCCAGCACGAAGTTTCAATGAACGGTCCTTGCCATGGAGAACATCCTCTAAAAATAGTTCAAAGGCGTAGAGTGGCCCTGCCGTTCTGTGAGAAAGAATTCTACCAATTAAAAATAGTGTGACCATAAATCCAAGAGATATAATGGCGTAAACCTCAAGAAACGGAATCAGAAATTTTTTCTGAAGCATTTCTGAAGGACCGATAACGATGTCTTCAATAGTGATAACAATATAGGTATAAGAAAATACTCCAGCCACAATAGAAAAACCTAAGCCAATAAAAACTAATATGGCACAGTACTTTAATTGAAAACGGGGGTTCACCCAGATTTTCTTGCGTTCATTTTCATTGGGCCAAATCTGTGCGCCTTCTTTGAGTAATGAGTATACAACCATAAAATATCCCACCCACTGAATGGCATCAGCAAAATTGAAGGCTGGAGAGGCTATTTTGGGTGTACCAATTAATAGAAAGTCCACAACACTGCCAGAAATAATTCTATCTGTGACGTTACCGAGAATTCCTCCAAGTAGCAGAGACATGCCTGAGCGTAGAATGAGAGACTTTCTGGGTAAAAGGTATTGAATAGCACCATAAATAAAAATAAGAAAAGCGCCTCCGGTAGAAAGAGATACGACTCTCAAAAGAGGAGGGAGGCTTGAGAAGGCACCTAAGATAGCTCCGGGATTTCTATGCAGAACGAGTCCAAAGGGTCCATAGAACTGCATTTCAGTGATAAATTGGAGGGCAAGCCACTTGGTGATCTGATCAATCCCCCAAGCTCCAACAAGTAACGAAATTATCAATAACCAGCTACGTTTATTCATAGCTACAATGATAGCAGTGCTCTCTTGCAGAGCCAATGTCTTATACTTAATCCTTTTGGGTATCTGCCTGATGCCGGGTTGTTCTGTTACGACCCTGACCTTTGGACAGATACATGGCTGCATCAGCTTTTTGAATCAGGTCCGACGCAGAGCCAGAGTCTTTAGGGTATACTGCTATACCAAGGCTTGCTGTAATAAAGGCATCTCGGCCAGGGCCCACAAGTGGGGTTTCTGCAAGGAGCTTTCTTAAGTTTTCGGCAAATGTCATGGCGTACTTATCACCTGCCTTTGGCAGGATAATGGCAAACTCCTCCCCGCCATAGCGAGACGCGGTGGCAGGAAGCTTTACTTGAGCTTTCAGCATTTCTCCCATCTGAGCTAGAAGTCGGTCTCCCTCGGGATGGCCATAGCGGTCATTGAAGGATTTGAAGTGATCAACGTCTAGCATAATCAGAGCGACTTTATCGTTTTGTTCCAAGCATTTTTTCAGTTCATCTTGAAAAAAACGATGGTTCATAAGACCTGTCACAGGATCGGTCAATGAAAGGTATTTAAAATGAGTTTTTTCTGAAAGGTTGATATGGGTTTGTACGGCCTCATGGATCTGAAGTTTGAGGTAGTCATTTTCCCAGGGCTTAAGAAAGAAGCGATGAATTTCAGCAGAGTTAATGGCATGAGAGAGTTCATTAATATCAATTTGACCAGAGAGAATAGTGCGAGCCGCTGTAGGGCAAAGTTGCTTCATATGACGTAAAAACTCTACGCCATTCATTCCTGGCATTCGGTAATCACTAACAACAACGGCTAGGTCTAGGTGGTTTTTGGCAATCTCCAGGCCTTGTTCCGCAGTGGGAGCCGTGAAAACCTCAAAATCTTTTTTCAAGAGACGAGACAGTGACTCGAGAACACCTGCTTCATCGTCCACACAAAGGACTTTTGCTTTACCATTTTTGCTCATTTTTTGATTATATCCAAATGCAGTAAGGGTGAGTAGTCTCCATTCATGAATGGGGTATAGTTTTTAGTGCCCCTATAAAGCTAAGAAAAACAACAATGCACTGCGCCGACTGCCTCCTGTATTTATTAAATAGCTGTTACACTCTTTCAAGTTGGGTCGAAGCTCTAAGTTATTACTATTACCAATGGATTGGGAGATTTCTGATGAAACATTTCCTATTGATTTTGTTATTCGCATTGGGAATCGTCTCTCAGGCCAAAGGAGATGAAAGGTCTGTGGCGAAGAATTTTAAGGCGGCCATTAAGGCTTCAGGCATTAAAATGGAATCACTGGGCTTGTATGTTTCTATTGGAGAGAAAAACAAGACAACTACGGTCTTTGAGAATAACTCCAAGAAGCCAATGATTCCAGCGTCTCTAAGTAAAATGATCACCGCTGGTGCAGCGTTGTCGGAGTTACGTCCAGGAACTCGATTCACCACGGAGTTGGCGACGACAGGTTTCATTGAAAGCAATATTCTTAAAGGTGACCTGTATTTAATTGGTGCCGGAGACCCTGGGTTTGTGTCAGAGTCAATGTGGAATCTCGTCAATGAATTCATACGAAATAATATCCATATTATTGAGGGGGATTTAGTTGTTGACGACACCTGGTTTGATCAGGTCCGTCAGGACCCCAGCCGCGAGGACTCCGGTGTGGACCGAGCCTATAATTCTCCCATTGGTGCTATGTCATTTAACTGGAATTCCGTAAATATTTTTGTACGTCCAGCAGCTAAAAAAGGGCAGCGACCACAGGTTTTTGTTGATCCTCAAAATAATTATATTCGGGTGATCAACAATGCTCAAACGGTAGATAAAAATAAATCAATAAGTGTACAGGTTAAGAGAGTGAAAAATCCAGATAAAACCTTTTATGGAAACACTCTTCGGGTGACAGGAGGGATGCCCGTGGGTGCGAGTGAAAAAGTATTTTATCGAAGCATTACTGAACCAGATATCTGGAGTGGTTATAACCTGAGGGCTTTCTTGGAAAGACGGGGTATTGAAGTCACTGGTAAGGTTAGAAGGGGCCGATTTCCTCAAGGAAGTAAAACAGTCCTTGCTGACGTGGAGAGCTACAGTGTGGAAAAAATGGTCAAAGATATGATGAAGTTTTCCAACAACTATGTGGCAGAAATGTTGGTCAAGCAAATCGCTGCTACCAAAGTGGCACCTCCTGGTTCAATTCCTAAAGGAATGAACCGGGTTCGTCAGTTCCTTGTTGAAAATGGCATTGATCAGGGGATCATCATTGAAAACCCTTCGGGCCTAACTCGAAAAAATAAGTTTCAGCCGAAGGCCTTGCATGATTTTTTGATTTCCATGCGTGGTCATTTTGACCTTTTTGCTGAAAACCTCAGTGCTTATCCGTTGGCAGGTGTGGATGGCACACTGGAAAAGAGAATGCGAGGCACTCTTGCAGAAGGCTGGGTTCGAGCCAAAACAGGTCTGCTCAGTGGAGCGATTGGGCTTGCAGGGTTTGCAGGGCGGCGAGATGGTCAGACTTACAACTTTGTGTTTCTGTTTAATGGCGCTTCAAACAAGGTCTGGTCGGCTAGAGATTTATTTGATCAGCTGGCGGTGATTCTTGCCAGTGCGGGATCTCCTTTGGCCGATAAAGGTGGTGAATAAGTGCAAGCACTCTTTTTACTGATAGTGACACTTTTCAGCGCTTCTGTGGTTGCCATGGCGGACTCTACTGAAGAAGACACTCCAGTGACCCTTCAGGATTTTTTTGGCTCTGTGGATATGTTTAAAGCCAGGGACTTTGCTCCTCCGATTTATTCAAGTCAGGAGGGGCGTATTGGATATTTTGAAGGGGTTTTCGGTGTGCCTACCGGAATGGAAGAGCGGGTGTCTTTTTGGCTCGATATTTATACAAAGTATACCACAGACCAAGGGCTCCTTCATGACAGTGAATATGTTCACCTGGTGTATGAAGATGTGGATTTTCGGTCAATAATGAAAGATGCCAGTTTGACAGACAGTCAGAAGAGAAAAGCTCGTCGAAAACTGGTTAAGGAAGCTAAAAAAAGAATTCGAAGACGGCTATTGAAGCTCTCCAAGTTGAAGAGTCCAGCGGGGCTTGAAGGAGAGGATCTCCGTTATTGGTATTTATTTAAAAATGTCGAGGGCAAGAATAAGTTTCGAAAAGCCTCAAGAAAGGGTCGGTTGAGGTTTCAACTAGGGCAGAAAGACCGCATGATTGAGGGTATCTATCATGCTGGTAAATATATTGATCAAATGGAGGAGATTTTTCGAGAGTACAATTTACCCAAAGAATTGGTGAGGATGGTATTTGTTGAGAGTTCCTTTAATCCAAAAGCCGTGAGTAAAGTGGGCGCGAGTGGAATGTGGCAGTTCATGCGTTACACTGCCAGACAATATATGAAGGTCAACTGGTCTGTAGATGAAAGAAATGACCCTCTTACAGCCACGAGGGCGGCGGCCAAAAAGCTTCGAAACAATTACAAGATGCTGGAGTCATGGCCATTGGCTGTTACTGGGTACAACCATGGTCCCAATGGTGTTCGCAGAATGGTTAAGAAGTATAAGACCACAGATATTTCTGAATTGACAGATGTCCGGCGGGGAAGATTTGGATTTGCATCGGCAAACTTCTATGCCACATTTCTTGCAGCTCTTGAGGCTGAAAAAAATGCCACAAAATACTACGGCAAGCTTAAGACAGCTCACCCGTTAAAAAGTGAAAAGCTTAAATTGGATAAAAACATTGATTTGAAAACCATGTTAAAGTTTTTTGATGGAAATATTGATCTAGCAAAAGAGTTCAATCTGCATTTGAGGCCTCGATTTTGGAATGGAAAAACGCTGATTAAAAAGGGCCATTTCGTTCGTGTGAAAGCCGAAAAGCTGGAGTTGGCAAGAGCGACAATTTCTGAAATGAAAGTGCTCAAAGGGCCTGTTGCCAGCGGGGATATGCATAAGGTGCAACGAGGGGAGACGCTCAGTGAAATTGCCCTGAGGTTTGGTGTTAGTCTTCGTGCCCTGAAAGAGGTCAATGAAATCAGCAACCCTCGACGTGTGCGAGCCGGTCAGAAACTGATCATTCCCCAGTAGCGCTAATGTAACGTCACATTAGTTCATATTCTGAACCTGCGCAATATAAGGCAGGTTTCTGTAATAGCCCTGGTAATCCAGTCCATAGCCAACGACAAAGTCATTGGCTATTTCAAATCCAACAAAGTCTACGTCGCACTCTTCTTTTAAAGCCTCTGGTTTTAGGAGTAGAGAGGCTGTAGACAGGCTGGCAGGGCCCCGTTGTCGTACATGGTGTTTGAGAAAGTTCATGGTCAGGCCGGTATCGACAATATCTTCAACCAGCAGTACATGTTTGCCCTTGAGGGGAGTGCGGCAATCGAGGGTCAGCTGGCACTCGCCAGAGGACTTCATTCCGGCGTAACTGGAGGCACCCATAAAGTCGCAGTAAATATCCATGTCAATGGCTCGAATCAGATCGGAGTAAAACATAAAAGAGCCTTTCAGGATTCCGACCACAAGCAGCTCTTTGCCATCAAATTTTTTACCGATGTCCTCACCCAGAGCACAGACTTTTGTTTGAATGTCGTCTGCGGAAATGAGCTGGGACAATTTCATACTGTCAATCATGGTGGGCTCCTTTTTACGTCGAAACAGTCTGATCTATATCAAAGGATTTTATTTTTTTCGACGATAATCTTTCAAGGCGCACGCTCAGTTCAGGGTCAAAGTGAGTTCTGCATCGAGCCTCATAAGCTTCTGTGGACCCAACAAGAATGTCACCCTGCGCCGCTACCCGTCTCTGGGTGCGTGATGCGGGCTCTCCACAGACCATACAGATGGCGTGCTGTTTGCGGACAACCTCAGCGATAGCCATGATATTGGGGATATGACCAAAGGGGCGTCCTTTCCAGTCAGTATCCAGTCCTGCCACCAGTACGCGTTTACCGGCACTGGCGAGGACGGTGACAACCTCTACCAGGTCTTCATCAAAAAACTGTCCTTCGTCAATTCCCACAACCTGGGTGTTCTGCTTCACATTTGAGAGAATTTCATAAGAGGACTTTACGACCGTTGATGGAAACATTGTCTGATTGTGCGAGGCCACATGGTCTTTTGAGTAGCGATCATCGATCTGAGGCTTGAACACCTGGATTTTTTGTTGGCCATACTGGGCTCTTTTCAATTGTTTGATGAGCTCTTCTGTTTTTCCACTGAACATGCAGCCGACGATAACCTCAATCCAGCCTGGATTGATTTTGTGTCTTACAAACCCCTCTGACACTCATTGCCCCCTTTTCAAAACCATAACTCTATACCCCAAAGGATAGAGTTGGCCAGTTTTTGCCAAGATCTTTTTTGATATTTTCTCAGGTGGAGACCCTTGGGTTGGTTTGAGTTGGCTCCTAGCCTCTGAATCGTTTTTAAAAGGCCTGTGAATCAAGCTTTCTGCGGCTATCCATGAATTGACAATGGTCCACTCTTCCCTCATAGCATGGCAGAGCCAGTAGACAATGAGGGAGGCCCAGTGAGCAAAAAGAAGATAACAAAAAAAGTGACTAAAAAAGTAGCAAAAGTGACCAGCTTGAAAGTTTATAAAGCCAAAACGGCTGTGGGCAAAAAAGTACCGGCCTTCAGCGTGCCACAGACTGGAGAGTCCGTATTTAAGTTATCAGAGCATAAGGGAAAAAAAGTAGTGATCTATTTTTATCCTAAAGACTCCACGCCAGGTTGCACTGTAGAGGGACATGACTTTACAAAGCTCCATAAAAAATTCAAAGCGGCAGGTGCAGAGGTGTTTGGCGTCTCCCGAGACTCCATACGTTCCCATGAAAATTTTAAAGACAAGCAGAGTTATTCTATTGAACTACTCAGCGATGAAGAGGAAAAAATGTGTGCCATTTTTGGAGTGATTAAACTCAAAAACATGTACGGAAAAAAAGTTCG
>JAUILT010000007.1 GCA_030432925.1 Bdellovibrionia bacterium
AAAGCAGTATATGGCCTACATCAAAGCCATGAAGCAACTAGATCTAGAAGTGGCTGGGGAGTTTGTGGCCATGGCAGCCACTTTGATTCAGATCAAAAGTCGAATGTTGCTTCCTACGTACAATGAGGATGGGGAGATTATTGAAGAAGAAGATCCTCGCAAAGAGCTGGTGAATAAACTTTTAGAATACCAAAAATTCAAAGAGGCGGCTGAGCAGCTTTATGAACGTCCACTTTTAGGAAGGGATATTTGGTTACGAGGTAAGCGTGAGTCTGTGGATATGGAAGACGATGGTGAGGTGATCGTTGAAGAAGATAATGCTCTTTTTGCATTGATCTCCTGTTACAGAACTGTTGTAAAAAATATGAAAAAATCAGTTCATAAAGTGGGGACAGAGCTTCAGAGTATTGCTGAGAGGGTTCTTGAGATCAAGCAATCTCTTGTAGTGGGTGTGAGGATTCGTTTTAGTGAGTTGATGGGGCAAACAGGGTCCAAAAGAGACCAGGCCCTAGTGACATTTTTGTCCTTATTGGAATTAGCTAAAATGGGATTTGTGTCTTTGTTTCAGGCCGATTCTTATTCAGAAATTCATATTGAATCTAAAAAAATGATTGAAGGTGACGCCATCTCCCGAGTTGAGGATTATGAAAGTCATGCTGATGACGAGATCTTGCAGGTGTCATTTGAAGAGGAAGGGCTCTCGCAGGAAGAGGAGTTGGAAGATTACGTAGAGGCGGCCACAGACGAGGAGATTGCGGCAGAGGTGGCCCTATTGGGTGATGAAAAAGGCAGTGAGTCTGTAGAACATAGAGCATCAGAACTCTCGGAGAGGGATCCAAACACAGATCCAGAACCGATGATTTGAGTCGAAGAATCAGGAGTGTCTATTATGACGAAGAATGATCACGAAATTCAGGAAGAAGGGTTGGAAGTTCAAGAAGAGCTGGAATCCAGCGTCACAGAAGAGCTTGAAGAAGCTCTTGAGGTCTCCGTTGATGGGACAGAGCTGGAAGCTTTTGAGTCCGCAGAAATTGAAGAGACAGAGTTCGTCGAGTCAGAGCGCATTCAGTCTATTGTGGAGAGTGTTTTGTTTGCTACAGAGAAGCCTCAGAGCCTGTCTGTGATCAAACAGGCCTTTAAAGGAACATCTGTGAAAACCAAAGAAATTCGTGAGGCTATTCAGCAGTTAATGATTGATTATGCCAGTGGCACTCGTGGATTCACTCTGGAAGAGGTGAATGGCGGTTATCAAATGCGGACCAAGGTAGATAATATGGAATACTTGAAGCGTATGGTAAAGGCCCGACCCTTCAAGTTATCTGGACCCGCTTTGGAGGTGATGTCTATAGTCGCTTACAAGCAGCCTATCATTAAAGCCCAGATCGACGAAATCCGTGGAGTGGAGTCGGGTCACTTGCTCAGAGCCCTGATGGAAAAGTCACTGGTTGCTTTCGCTGGAAAGTCTGAATTTCCTGGTAAACCCATGCTTTATCAGACCACTCGAAAGTTTCTGGAGATCTTTGGACTTCGTAACCTGAAGGAGCTTCCGAGTCTTTCTGAAATTGATGAATTGATTCCCGAAGGAATTGGTGAAGAAGAGGAAAAAGAATCTTTGGGTGATATTACTCAGAATATGTCTGAAGAGGTCAAAGATGACTCCTACTCTGAAGGAGAGGAGGAGTTGATGAAGATCACCGAGCAGTTGTCTGACATCAGTACTAGTTCTGAGTTTTTTGAGCAAGAAAAGGCCCGAGCTAAGGCTAGACGGGATGCAGAAAGAGCTCAGGATATTCGCGATGCCCTAGAGGTGGATGAAGAGGTTTCCACTCGAGATAAAAATTGGTTGGAACGCTACAACCAGCAATTGGCGGAAAAAGCTGATAAGGGTGAAGAGGAACCTGCCGCTGAGGCCACGGCAAAGTCTGAGGAAGTTATTTTAGAAGATACTGAGATTGTGACTGCTGCTGTGGAAGAAGATAGCGGTGATTCAAAAGTTGAAGAACTGGATTCTGCAGAGCTTGTGGCCACAGATGTGGTCGGTGAGCCAGAGTCTGACCTTGACACTGCGGTTAAGAGGTTTGATCGGGAAGAGGAAGAGTCTAAAGAGGGGTTTGTTGGTGATGTCGATATAGCCCGGTTGAAATCTGATATGGATGTTTTTGAAGAGTAGTTTTTGGCTCAAAGGCCTGCTTTCATTATTTTTACTGTATCATTACAGTGCCAGTCTGATTTTACCTAATCAGAGAAGCTACATTGAGCAGCACTTTGGTTTTTTGTTTTATCCCTACTCCAGTACATTAGGGTTGAACACTCCATGGCAGTTCTTCTCACCCAATCCGTCTAGGAATGTATGGTATGAGTATGAAGTTGTTTACGATCACAACGACGTTGGGGGTGAGCAAAAAAAAATAGAAGACGGCAGCATGATTTATCGATGGCCACCAGGCTCTGAAAAATCCAATATGTTGCTGCCCAACCATATGAGGTTGGTTTATCACTCCCGGTTTTCCACGTCGTCAGAAGAAAGAAAACTTTTATTTTTTGCCAACTATTTTTGCCGAAAGCATAAAGGGGCTCAGGCCATCAGCCTGAAAACCTATGCCGAAGAGCCGCCAACTCTGGAGAAGCTGGCCATTGATGGCCGAAATATTGAAGAGCTAAAAAATATCAGAGAGTGGCCGGCAGAGATGTATGACTGTGATCAGGCTCTGGAGCCAATAGAAAGAGGCCAATAAATGCTGATTCGTCTTTGGAAAGCCTGGGAAATATTTTGGTTTGGCGAAATGGATGGTTACCCGTTGGGGGTTTTTCGTGCGGTCTTTGCCGGAATTTTGTTTATTATGTACAGCATTCGGGGGCTTGAGTTCCAGCTGTTATTTTCTAACGAGGGACTGATGCCTTTTGACAGGGCTCAGTTATTTGCACCAGAGACTTATCAGCCACTGTTTTATTGGTTTCCAGAAAGCAACTCTCTTTTAGCCCTATGTTACGTACTATTTCTTGTGTTACTTTTGGCTCTTTCATTGGGACTGATAGGCCGGAGGCTGTGCTGGCTGGTTTTGTTTTTTCACTTGATGTTTTTTCAACGCAATTACATGACTATTTATGGAGCTGACTTGATCAGCAACTTTTTTTTATTGGCCCTGTGCTTTACCAACGCCCATCGGTACTTTAGTTTGCGTCATTGGTTGTTCCCCCAGTGGAATAGGCCTGAGTCGTCACCGTTGGATACCATGGGTGTGCGCATGATTCAGGTGCAGTTGTGTATCATTTATGGTTTCACTGGTCTTGAAAAAATGAAGGGCAACGAGTGGTGGGAGGGCACGGCCGTGTGGGCTGTGCTGACAAATGCCCAGCTGAATTTTATGGACTTTAGCTTCTTTCATTATTTTCCGGTGGTGGTTGTGGTGATGACTTGGGCGACACTCTTGTTTGAAGTGTATTTTCCAGTGGTGATTTGGTTTCAGGGCTTGAGAAAATACTGGTTGAGCATTGGTTTTTTATTTCACTTGGGTGCGGCTGTATTTATGAGCCTACCTTTTTTCTCCACCATTATGGTTTCATCCTACCTTGTGTTTATGAATAGAAGGCAGATTCAGGGACCATTAGGCATAAAATAAAACCACTGAACATGTCTCTATCCCTCATGGATTATGACTAGTGTCGTAACCAATAAAATTTTTCACCCCCAGCGCAGGAATTTTTGAGCAAATTCAATGCGAGACGACGAAGGACTGGCCAGAAGCCAATTCGAGGAGGAGCAAATTGGAGTTGCTTAAAAATAACCAGCTGGGGGTGAAAAATTTTATTGGTTACGACACTAGCAATGAAGTTTTTCAAAAATGGTCTCAGCCACACGGATTCCGTCACAGGCAGCACTAGTAATTCCTCCTGCATAACCAGCCCCTTCTCCTGTGGGATACAGGCCAGGATGAGAAACACTCTCTAGAGTATTGGAGTTTCTGGTGATTCTCAAAGGGCAAGAGGTTCTGGACTCCACCCCAAAAAATTCGGCCTCATGACTGATAAACCCTTTCATTCGGCGGTCAAAAACCTCAAGGGCCTCAACTAAGTGGCTGTGAATGGAGCTATTGAACAGTCGGTCTAAACGGGTGGCGACACCGCCAGAGGGGGATGAGCCTTTGCTTACTTCCCCCGGTCTTTTATGAATAAAATCTATCACTCGTTGTTTGGGGAGCTGTTTATTGCCACCTGCTTTTTGAACAGCTTGATACCCTGCTACTTCCAATGAATTTCTGAATTTCAAGCCTGCAAATACATCATCAGAGCCAAAGCTACCTTCATGATCAAGACTCACTACAATGGCAGAGTTGGCATATTTTGAACTGCGATTGAAGTTGCTCATGCCGTTACTGACAACCTGTCCCTCTTTGGTGCCACTAGAAAGAACATAGCCCCCGGGACACATGCAGAACGAATAAACCCCTGTGCTTGTTGCCGTATTGTGATGGGTCAATCGGTAGTTGGCGGCACCTAGCTTGGGGTGTTCGGCATATTCGCGGTACTGGATTTTATTAATAGCTGATTGGGGGTGTTCAATTCGAAGTCCCATAGCAAAGGACTTGCCCTCCATAAAAACTCCACGCCGGTGTAGGGTTTTAAAAATATCATCAGCAGAATGGCCGCAGGCCAGAACCAAGTGATCTCCATAGAACTCCTTTCCGGTGTGGGTTTTTAATCCTGTAACCTGACCAGAGGTATCAAATAAAAAATCCTCTACGGTTGTATCAAAGTGGAGCTTGGCCCCATGACGAATGAGGTATTGACGTAGCTTTGGAATCAGTCGACGGATTTTATCGGATCCCACGTGGGGGTTGGAGAGATAAAGAATTTCTTCAGGGGCTCCAAACTTAACAAGTCGATGTAATACGTAAGGGATATAGGGGCTTTTGATTCGGGTGATCAGCTTTCCATCAGAGTACAGGCCGGCCCCACCCTCGCCAAAGCCCACATTGTTTTTTTCATTGAGTTCTCCATAGCGCCAAAAGCGATTGATTTTAAAAATGCGTTTTTCTGCAATAGATCCTTGTTCAAACACTTCACAGGAAACTCCTCTTTCCACAAGGCGGAGAGCTGCAAATAAACCGGCGGGGCCGGCGCCAACAATCAACACCGGCTTTTTGGGAGGTGTGGAAAGGGTTTCTAGTGGAAGATCCTTAGGGGGTACAGGCTCATTGGGGCCATAGACCTCCACAGAATAGACAAAATGGGGAGGGCTTTGCTTTTTCCTGGCATCGATGGATTTTTTCAAGACATGGAAATGAGAATAATCAGGCATCATCCATGAAATCTTTTCTTCAAGGTCTTCATCGAGCCCAATTTTTAGGTCATTCCATATTTTTGACATCGCGAAGAGGGTATCAGAGGGTTGCCTACGGTGTCATTATCTGTTCATATGTTCCAGTTATGCAGTCTGTATTGTTTTTTCTTGTTCGTTTGAGTCCTAAAAATTGGTTGTCCCGGCAGTGGGGGCGGATGGCCATGCTTAAGCAACCCAGGTGGCTGGTGAGGCCTCTCATGCAATGGTTTGCCGGATACTATCAGTTGAGGTTGGATGAGGCCGCTTTGGAGTTTGGTGCCTTTGAGAGCCTGGATGAAATGTTCACTCGTGAATTAAAGCCGGGACTTCGTCCCATACAGGGAGACTTGATTCATCCAGCAGACTCAAAAATTGCTCAAGTGGGGCTTGTGTCAGAGGGGCAAATTCTTCAGGTCAAGGGGTGGACTTACTCAGTGGGAGAGTTGATTGGGGAGGGGCAGCAAGCTGCAGAGTTTGAACAGGGCACTTTTGTTACATATTATCTTTGTCCTACAGACTATCATAGAGTGCACTCGCCAGTTGATGGCCGTCTGGTTCGGGTCCGCCATATTCCAGGAACACTTTGGCCCGTTAATCCGTACAGTGTGGAGCATGTTAAAAACTTATTTGCCATCAACGAGCGAGTCATCTTTGAACTAGAAACAGCTTATGGTGTTGTTATTGTTGTTATGGTGGGGGCCACCAACGTGGGAAAAATCAGTATTTCTACAGGGCCTGATTGGGTGTCTAACTGTGGAAATATTCATACAGTACGGGAGAAAGCTCTGGAAGAGCCTTTGGAGATTGAAGCGGGTCAAGAGCTGGGAATCTTTCATTTGGGGAGTACTGTAGTGGTCTTGTACCCTAGGGAGGTAGAGGTTAAAAATGCCTCTCTTGGCACCGATGTCCTAATGGGTCAACCACTTCGCTAGCAGGCCTGCTAGCTAGGACTCGCCGTCATTTCCTATGGCTTCGACGGGGCAGGCTTCCATGGCCTCACGGCAAAGGTCTTCTTCGTCCTCGGAGCGAGGTTGAGTGGTAACAAAGGCATGGCCGTCATCTTCATCCATTGAAAAATTGTCAGGAGCTGCTAGGACACAGGCATCACAGGCAATACATTCGTCATCAACGTAATACTTGCCCTCCACATTCTCCGGGTATTTGTTTTCTTTGGTCGCCATGGCACAATCCTATATACGCTTTTAATATACCTATATTGGCTGAAAGAAATCAACCGATAAAAAGCGCTGGCAAAGTATATCCAAAAAAACCAAAAAATGCTAAGAAGCTGTGGACTCTTCAAACAGCTTCTAAAGGTTTTATCACTATGAATCATACACTGACTTTTTCGCAGCAAGTAGATCGTCGTCGGACTTTTGCCATAATTTCCCACCCGGATGCAGGTAAAACCACAATCACTGAGAAAATTCTTTGGCAGGGTGGAGTGATCCGTGAGGCAGGTGAGGTCAAGGGCAAGTCAGGCACCAAAAAAGCCATGTCTGACTGGATGTCTTTAGAGCAAGAAAGAGGAGTGTCCATCACTTCCTCGGTCATGCAGTTTGAGTTTGAGGGGTTGGTTGTGAACCTTTTGGATACCCCTGGGCACAAAGATTTTGGTGAAGACACCTATCGAACCCTGATCGCTGCCGACAGTGCAGCCATGTTGATCGACGCTGCCAAAGGGGTAGAAAAGCAAACCAGAAAACTTTATGAAGTTTGTCAGATGCGTAACATACCTATCTTCACCTTTGCCAATAAAATGGATAGAGAGGGGAAGGATCCTCTGGCATTGATTGATGATGTGGAGAGCACTCTGAAGATTAAATGTTATCCTGTGACTTGGCCCATTGGGATGGGAGATCGCTTTCAAGGTCTTTATCATAGGCTGAAAAATCAGGTGTATTTGTTTGAGCGAGGGCGTGTTGAACCAGAGATAAAAGATGTTTCTAATTGGGAGGATTCAGCTATTCAACCATTTCTGAGAGAGGATAACTACGAGAAGTTCATGGAGGAAATGGAGCTTTTAGAAATTGCCATAGGGCCCTTTGAGCAGCAGGAGTTTCTGGCTGGCAAAGTCTCTCCCATGACCTTTGGATCCGCTAAATATAATTGGGGCGTGGATCTATTTATGGATCTTTTTGCTGAGCACAGCCCAAGGCCACAGGTGCGCCAGGCGGAAGAGGGAGAGGTGGATCCAAAAGATAAAAAATTCTCTGCCTTTGCATTTAAAGTGCAAGCCAACATGGATAAAAGACACAGGGATAGAGTTGCTTTTTTTAGAATTTGTTCTGGTAAATTTGAGCGAGGCATGAAGGTTAAACATATGCGATTGGGGAGGGACATACGACTGTCTTATGCCAATCAGTTTATGGCCGGGGACAGGGAGACTGTAGAAGAGGCCTATCCTGGAGATATTCTGGGGGTGATTGACACTGGAAATATTAAAATTGGGGATACTATTACAGATGGTAAATCCCTTCATTTTGATGCTATCCCTCGGTTTTCTCCTGAGATTTTTGGCAGGTTAAGCATCAAGGACCCACTGAAACGCAAGCAACTTCAAAAAGGGGTTCAGCAACTGGCCGAAGAGGGGACAATCCAGTTGTTTTATGACCCTGTTGTGGGAAAGCAGGACCCCGTTGTAGGCGTTGTGGGGGAGCTTCAATTCGATGTATTATTGCACCGCCTCAATGAGGAATATAAGTTGGATGCCAAGTTAGAGCGAATGTCTTTTTCAGTAGCCCGATGGCCCATTACGGAAGAGGGTGAGAGGCCTAAGGGCGCGATCAATGGCAATGCCAGAATATTTATTGATGAAGATGAAAACCCTGTGGTCTTGTTGGAGCAGGAGTGGGATCTCAACTGGCTGCAACGAGAGAACCCGGGCATGCAATTTAATATCACTGCGTCCCTTTGACTCTTCTAAAATTTGCATTACTCTTGATGAATAAAAAAGTCATTCAAAATGAAAAAGGCAGAAGGACGCAGTGATGATGAAAAGGTTAGTGGTTGTTTTTGCAGTAGTAGGGTTTGGTCTCTTGACGGGTTGTGAGAGTGGACCCAAAAAGGCGGAGAAGTCTGTGTCCTGGTCGGAGAGCATGCAGGGCCTGTCTCAGGAGGTCAAGGATGTTCTTCCTTTCGTGTACTCCCGGCAAACCAGTTATACGGCTAAGGAGGTTGAGTCTACTCGTACAAAATTACAAAGCTTCGCCAGGGTCGCTCATAAAATCAGCCCTGAAATGGGTCAACCTTTTTTGGGGGATGACCCCATGGTTAAATTTTCTCTGGAAAAAATGAGTCAGGATGTGAGTCGGGCGGATAAGGCTTTATCCATGGGGCAGGTGCGCTATTCAAAAGGGGTTATGAAAACCGTTATGGGTCACTGTTTCCGCTGCCACTCAGTAACAGATGTGGGCTCTAAAGCTCATTGGCAGGTGGGGCGTTTTACAGGACTGTCTTTATCTCCGCTAGAAAAAACAGAACTTCTTGTAGCCACCCGTAAATATGATGATGCCAAAAAACTTTTAGAAAGCTCTTTGTTGAACGCAGATTATATTCAAAATCAGCCCTTCGATTATGAGGCTGCTCTTAAGCGTTACCTAGTATTGACCGTCCGTTTAAAGCCCGATCCAAACCGGGCCTCAGAGACTTTTCGTAAAGTTTTAGACATGAGAGCTTTGCCCTATTACCTCAGTCAAAAGGTGGAGCATTGGAAAAAGAGCCTTGATTTTTGGGGTCAAGACAAACAAAAGATCAATCCCAGCTTGAATGGGGCCAAAAAAATGGTGCGAAAGGCTCGAGGTTCACAGAGTTTTGAAAAAGATCATGTGGCTGACGTGGAGTTTCTGAGGGCTACCAGCATGCTGCACAATCTGTTGATGACAAAGACGCCTTCGACCACTAAAGCCCAGATCTTCTATATGCTGGGGGAGGTTTATGAGGTTCTTGATGAGCTGGGTTACTGGGGGCTTCATGAGACCTATTACGAAAGTTGTATTAGGGAGACTCCTAAGACCCAGATGTCCAGTCGCTGTTTCCGACGTCTACAAGAGAGCATCTACTTGGGGTACTCAGGAAGTAGTGGTGTGCATATTCCACCGGAAGAGATGAGCCGACTGAACTCTCTGAGAGCTATGGCTTTGCCGGAGAAGTAGGATTGTCCACAAAGCATCCCTCTACAATCATTGGATGGCGTGAATGGGTTTCAATTCCAGACCTTAGTCGCCATCCTATTAAAGTCAAAGTGGATACAGGGGCACGAACCTCAGCGCTTCATGCGGAAAATGTAGTTATCCGTAAAAAGGGGCGTAGGCAGGTTGTTGAGTTCACAATTTTGCCCCACCAGGAGACTCGCAAGGATCGGGTGACTTGTGTTGCCGAACTTATTGAGATGAGACATGTAAAATCTTCTACTGGCCATGTGACTCAAAGACCTGTTGTCGTGGTTGAAATTCAGTTGGGTGGTAGGAAGTGGCCCATTGAATTGACCCTGGTCAATCGTGATATTATGGGGTTTCGAATGTTATTGGGACGTCAAGCTCTATGTGATGAAGGGTTTTTGGTGGATCCTGGAGCCTCATTTCTGCAGGAGCGGAAATACTCAAGAAAGGTGAATTGAACTGTGAAAATTGTGATTTTGTCTAGAGATGCAAGCCTGTACTCAACGGGTCGATTGAGAGAGGCCGCTGAAGCTCGTGAACACGAAGTGCAGATTGTCGACCCTCTTTACTGCTACATGGACATTACCAGTCATCGTCCCAAGATTTATTATAAAAACAAAGAGTTAGAGAATGTGGGAGCAGTGATTCCTCGGATTGGCGCTTCGATTACTTTTTACGGGAATGCGGTTCTCAGGCAGTTTGAAATGATGGGATGTTATTGTTTGAATGAGTCAGTGGCTATTGCGAGATCCAGAGACAAACTTAGGGCTCATCAGATTCTTTCCCGTAAAGGTATTGGTATGCCCGTTACGGGATTTGCCCACTCAACCCTCATGACCAACGAGTTGATTGAACTTGTTGGGGGAGCCCCACTTGTGATTAAGCTTTTAGAGGGAACTCAAGGTAAAGGTGTGGTGTTGGCTGAAACCAAAAAAGCAGCTGAATCTGTAATTGATGCTTTTAGGAATTTGAATGCTTATTTTTTGGTGCAGGAGTTTATTAAGGAAGCGGCAGGAAGTGATATCCGGTGTCTGGTGATCGGAGATAAAGTGGTGGCCTCTATGATCCGCAAGGCTAAAGAGGGGGAGTTTCGTTCTAACTTACACAGGGGTGGTATTGCCGAAAAAATTAAACTCACTCCCGAAGAGAGAAAAACAGCCACTCGGGCAGCCAAAGCCATGGGCTTGGGAGTGGCTGGAGTAGATATTCTTAGATCTAATCACGGTCCTCTGGTGATGGAAGTCAATTCCTCGCCAGGTTTGGAAGGAATTGAAAAGGCCACAGAAAAACCTGTAGCCGACATGATTATTCATCACTTAGAGAAATTTGCTAGGCCCATGTCTTCTAATAGGACGCGAGGGCGGGGATAACTCAATGAATCTGGATCTTCAATTGCTCAAGCCAGGTGCAGTTCGCAATTTAAAAGTGAATGTTGGAAGGCTTTATGATTTTACAGACATCAACCTGAATATTCGTGTTCTCAGAGGTAAAAGTGAGGGACCCACCTTATTTGTGACTGCAGCTATTCATGGTGATGAAATCAATGGTATTGAAATTATTAGGCGTTTGTTTCAGCAAAAAGAATTAAAAAAACTCAAAGGAACATTGATCACCGTACCTATTGTTAATATTTATGGATTCAACACTCGTTCTAGGTATTTACCAGACCGTAGAGATCTCAATAGGTGTTTTCCTGGTTCTCCCAATGGTTCATTAGCTGCAAGACTTGCGGATACAATTATGAAATCAGTTGTAGAGCATTCCACTTATGGAATTGACTTACATACTGGGGCGGTTCATCGTTCTAATCTTCCTCAGGTTCGAGCCCAATTGGATGACCCCAAAACTATGGAATTGGCTCAACACTTTGGGGTGCCCGTGATTCTCAATTCCAACTACCGGGATGGAAGCCTTCGGCAGGCTGCTGCTGAAAAAGGAGTGCCTACACTTTTGTTTGAAGGTGGTGAGGCTCTCAGGTTTGATGAAAAGATCATACGAATTGGTGTTCGCGGAATCTTGTCCGTGATGAAAAATACAGGAATGATTGAGCCTGACAAAAAAAATAAGGCTACCAATATCGGAGATTCTTATGTAGCTAAAAATAGCTTTTGGATGAGAGCTTCAGAGAGCGGGGTGGTCAAAAAAATCAAAAAACTGGGGGCCCATGTTCAACAGGGGGATCTATTGGCTATGATTGCCAGCCCTTATGGAAACTCCCGTGTGGCACTGAGAACACCTCATGCCGGTATTGTCATTGGAAGTTCACAGTTGCCTCTGGTGAATCGTGGAGATGCTCTCTACCATGTGGCCACATTTGATGAAAACGTAGATGATGTCTGGGAGACTTTGGAATCCTATGAAGATGGTTTCCAAGAAGGTTATCGCCCTATATTTTAAAACTGCTTTACTTGAAAGGGTCTGAGTATTGAAAGTCCTAAGCAACACCGAAGTTTTTGAAAAACTATCAGGTATTCAGAGGTCCACTAATTACTTTGTCATGTATTCCTCGATCTTTGAAGGGGTAGTGACGGAGCCTGCACTTATGCTAGTCCCAGTGGATGACCACATGGTGCACCGGGGAGATGCAGTTTTCGAGGCTTTTCGCTATAGATATGGAGCTTATTACGATGTGGATTCCCACCTGTCTCGAATGCGTCGTTCGGCAGCGTCTATTGAATTGGATGTGCCCGTCACAGATGAGGCCATAAAGAATATCCTGAAGAAAATGGCGGCCTATATACCTGATGACTCTTGCCTGGTGCGCTTGTTTGTTTCACGGGGGCCAGGTGGCTTTACAACCAATCCGTATGAAACTACAGGCAGTCAGATTTATATTATTCTTACTGAAGCCAGATCTCTCTCTGAATCTTCTTATAAGTCAGGAGTGACTGCCATGACCTCAAAGATTTCCATAAAAAACGAGCCTTGGCATCAAATCAAAAGCTGTAATTACCTTCCCAATGTTCTCATGAAAAAAGAAGCCAAAGATGCCGGTGTGGATTTTTCTCTTTCTCTATCCTCTGACGGATATGTGGCGGAGGGGTCCACAGAGAACGTAGCCTTTGTTTTTGAGGGAAAGTTGACTTTGCCTTCTTATGATTATTCCCTGAGAGGCACTACTCTAGAGCGAGTGAAGGCCTTGGCTAGTAAAAATCTGCATAGGTGTCACCTCAGAGGAGTAGAAGAAAACCATATTTATTTGGATAAGGCTTTTGAATGTGAAGAGATGTTTTTTATTGGAACCACTCTGGAAGTACTTCCAGTGACTCAGCTAAATAAAAAAATCGTAGGAGGCGGAAAACAAGGGCCTGTGGCAAAGGCTTTGAGGGAGCTTCTTCAAGAAGACATGCGAACAAACTCTCTATTTCGTCTGGAGCCCTAGATTCATGATTTCTTTAGAGCTGTCGGTCGATCAGTTGATTATCAAACTGAAAGGGCATGAGTTCTTTGAAGAATACGGTCCTCTGTATTCCGTTCAGGTTGCATAGGTGGACAGGTGTCTCAGCATTACAAAATTCACTCATGACTTGAAGACAAAGTCCGCAAGGGGAATCGTGATTTTTTGCGTCGGTGACCAGTGCCAGCTCCTTAACTTTGCTCCCAGGGAATTCACTGATAGCTTTGACAATGGCTGTTCTTTCAGCACAGATGGTAGCGCCAAAACTGAGATTTTCAATATTGCATCCAGAAAAAATTCGATCGGATTTATCGGTCACTAATGCTGCTCCTACTAGAAATTGAGAGTAAGGAGCATGGGCATTTTTTCTAGCGATCAAGGCTTCTTGATAAAGATTTTCTGGGCTCATTAAATCTCCTATGGGAAGTATTAACTTCCTGTTTTATAGCGACCCCAATCCAGGTTTTTGAGAGCAGCAAGGCACCATTGGTAGTGAGAGCGATAATCTCCATTGACTGTTTTGGTAATGTATTGGTGCATCTGATTCTCAGCTTCAGATTGAATGCGCTTTAGGTCTATTTCTGAAAAGAGTTTCACATTCAAGTAGCCTAAAAAAACAATAAAATCTGACGAGTTGATTTTCAGGATTTTAGTTTTCAATTTTGGGCTCAAAATAATATAATCATGATGATCTTCAAACTCATTCACAGCCGTTTGAATGATGTCAGAAATATGATCAGGAATTGGAAGTTTGAGATCATAGTAATCAATAATAGGGGTAGATCTTTTTGCCATGCTCCAATTATCCTAAAAAAGTAAGAGGAATCAAGAAAAAAGCGGGAATGGCGACTGTATGAGGTCCTTAAAGAGCAATCAAGCCTTTTATAGTGGAGGCTTTTTCATAAATTGCTAGTACAAGATCGCTGGACTCCACACGGTAAGTGATCGTAAGGCTCAGGTAATTTCCTTTGTTTGAAGGGCGAATAGCAGGCTCATTATCAGGAAAAAGCGCCCGAACTTCTTCTTCTTTATCTCTTGGAATAATAAATTTAAAGATATACTCACAAGGAAACTCATACTGGCTTTCAAGAAGCTCTTTTTGCTTTTTAAATTTTTTTTCATAGTCTACGGGGTATTCATTTTTAGCCATCACTCCTCCGTCTGCCTCTGGCATTCTTTACATTATTTTGATAAGCAATATCGCCGTAGAGGTCTTTGGCTTTTTTGTTGTAGGCCAGTGCAGCCTGTTTTTCATCTTCAAAATAACCAATGGTACGGGTTTGTCCTTTAATATCAATATGGGCTCTCCATTTTTTTCGACTTTTCTCCCATGCGACTCCTTTAAAAGGGGAGGAGCAGGTAGATTTTCTTTTTGGAAGCATAATTTGACGCTCTTTCATACTGCAGATAATAAGATTTTCTCTTCGGTAGTCAAGAATCTCCCGACTGCGCCTAGGGTATACAAACTTTCCTTTAGGAGGTTTCATAATAAATCGCCCCAGAGTGACTTGCTTGTACCCATTATCTGTTTTAAGGTTTGTTACAGCCTGTCGTTTTCCAGAATTTCTTTGTTGAATCATGTACCACTTGTGTTTTCGAGCAGAGTCAAAATCCTGAGTGTCAATTTTAACTTTTTCACCATTTTCTAGTTTTAAAAACCGCCAACTTCGTTCACTCAAAATATGCCCCTTTCTAACGAATTATTGATAGTATCTGATTTTTTTCTAGATTTGAACGATCATCCTTTTGTGAATGGATAATAGCCCCTAATAGTCTTGGTGAATCTGGCGAGCCTTTAAAATTTTAGGCCGAATATAAAGCAGATAAATAAATAGCCCGGTGAATGCACCTCCCAGGTGAGCTCCATGCCCAATGGGTAAGCCATGGCCTTGGGATTGCTCATAGAGTCCCCACAGGTCTAGACCAATAAATAAAAAGGCCCCAAAAATGGCAGGGAGTGGAAGGATTCCAAGGAGTAAGATTTTTTCTTTGGGAAAGCACAAAGAAAAAATCAATATAATTCCAGCTATAGCCCCAGAGGCTCCAAGTGCCGGAAGTGCAGGGTCCTCCATAAAATAAAAAGAGGTTAAAGCATGTGAAAATGAACCCATCAGGCCTGCTAAAATATAAAAACATGCAAAGCGATAGTGGCCGAGAAAAGATTCAAGGAAACTACCAAAACTCCAAAGGACATACATGTTGATAAAAAAGTGGAGTAACATATTGTGAGAGTATATAGATGTCAATAAAGTCCAGAATCGACCTTGAGTCAGAGCCTCATAGCTGACGAGAAAGTGCTCAGGCATAAAGGACTTGGTTTCAGTGAATTGCCAGCACATAAAAACGATTGAACAGAGAGCAATAGTGAATCTGACAAAATGGGGTTTTCTTTTCATATCAAAGCCTCGTTAAATCTAATGATATGGTTAAATCCAGTAGAACTTCAACAGGACAAAAGGGAAGGCAAAGCCACCAAATCTAACGAATTCGCTGACGACAAGGCAAGTTCTCCGTTAAGATGGTACTGCATGGCTAAATTGGATGAATTATTTAATCTTATGGTGAAGGAAGGAGCTTCTGACCTCCATATCTCTTCAGGTTATTCTCCCTACTTTAGAATGAATAGTCATATGTTAAAGTTGAATTTAGCTCCATTGAGTCCTGAGAAGGCTTTGAAGTATATCACAGAAACTATGTCTCAAACTCATTACGAAAGGTTCAAGAAAACTTTGGAGCTGGACTGGAGTTATCGGATACCAGGGGTAGGGCGGTTTCGAGCGAACGCTTTTTGGCAAGAAAATGGCGCAGGTGCCGTTTATAGATCTATTCCAGAAAAAATTAAAAGTCTCACCGAGTTGGGACTGCCTGAATCCTTGAAAGCGCTGACCGAACACCATAAGGGGCTTGTGCTGGTTACTGGCCCAACAGGATCAGGAAAATCCACCACTTTGGCATCGCTGATTCATTACATTAATGTGACTAAGAAAAAGCATATTATTACTATTGAAGATCCTATTGAGTATCTTCACAAAGGTGTGAATTGTCTAATCAATCAAAGAGAGGTGGAAAGACATACATCTTCTTTTGCAAGGGCTCTAAGGGCGGCGCTTAGAGAAGATCCAGATGTGATTTTGGTAGGTGAACTTCGAGATTTGGAAACAATGTCGCTGGCCATGATGGCCGCAGAGACGGGGCATTTAGTTTTTGCTACACTACATACGAATTCAGCGGCCAAATCTATTCATAGAATTGTCTCCTCTTTTCCGTCAGAGCAGCAAAATCAGACTCGAACAATGCTTTCTGAAAGCTTGGTAGGAGTCGTGGCGCAAACTCTATTGCCGACATATCACAATGATGGGATGGTTCCGGGAGTTGAGTATCTGATAGCCACTTCGGCCGTTAGAAATCTGATTCGTGAGGATAAAATTTTTCAAATTCCCACAGTGATACAAACTTCAGCCAAATTGGGAATGATCTCGTTTAAGAAATCAGTTCAAGAGCTGGCCGAATCTGAGACAATTTCACCAGAGGTGGCTGAAACCTACATGAAAGAGCTGTAGGTTACGGGCTCTTCGTCCAGTTTCATTTTGTAAACATTCAATTTTCCTTAGTAATCCTACAAAAAACTCCGAAAAAAGAGTGCATACTACGAGCAAGGACAAATAATTTTGGATATCAGACAAATGGCACAAATTCAGTGGATTGTTGAAGTTCGTGGTGAGCGTCATGGGCCTTACACCACTCAGACTATTGTTCACCGCTTAATGCGTAAAGAACTAAAAGTGATTCACCGGGTTTCTGAAACTGGCGATGGTTGGGTGGCCATTTGTAATGAGCCGGTCTTTGAGCAATACATCCACCTACTCATTGAGCAGATGGCTCGTCAGGTAGCTCAGGGATCTATTGCCAAGTTGGAAGAAGAGGATGACGCCACTGTTGTCAGTAATGACATTGGTGAGCTTTCTGGTGTATTCAATATGAATGCTATTAAACAAGGAATTTCAGAACAGCTTTCTCACGCAAAAGAATTGCAGCAAGCGTCGACCAATTTAACAATCTTGAGAAGTCTCCTTTCTGATATTCGAATCAAAAGAAAAGTTATTATTGTTGCCAATGACAAAGCCCCTAGTGAGGATGATGAAATTCATCCTGATGATAAAGATGAGTATGTTTTAACTTCTAGAAATTTTTCTGACTATGTTTCGGGTGGGTCTTCAAAGTTTTTGGCTACCCTGTTTATTTTATCTATATTTACTTTTCTTGGAATTCAGTGGAAAGAAAAAAGAGAAGAGGAAGAAAGGTTAGCTCTTCAAAAATCTCAGCAAGAAGCCATGGTGAAGAGCAAGTACTCTGGAAAATTGGGCAATGAGAATGAAGTTATGAAAATGAATACTGCAGATTTGCTGGATATGGCCAATTCAATGCTGGGCACTCAAAAAAATATCATGGAGTGGACATTGGTTGAATCTGCAAAAAATGGCATGTTGATGACAGTGGGCTCCAGTCGTCCTGATAATTACAGAGAGCAAAAAGATGTATTTCAGGCATTGAACAAGAAGGCTTATGAGTATCTCCTGAGTGGAGAATTGATGAAGGCTGAAGAGTTTTTATTAAAAAGTTTGGCTCTTTACTCTGAAGATAAACATGTAGCTATTTTACTTTTAACAGAAACAGCACTACTTTTTAATCAGGCAGACTCCTCGTCTCTTTCTAAAATTCGACTGCGAGAGATAGTCAATATTATCAGGCAATATAGGGACTCTAATGAAAAAGCCTCAACAAAACTTTATGTTGCCGAAATGGCAGTGTTTCATGCATTGGAAGATAGAGAAAATCTAAAAACTGTTGTTAAACATTTTTTAAAGCAGCACCCTCGTGATGAAAAAGAAGAGGCCACTGTTGGGTACCTTCAAAAGGCCAGCTGGACAGGTTTATTGCCCCATTGTATTAATGTTTATAGCTCAGAAAATACAGACGCTAATTTTAGCGCTATGTTGGCGGGCTGTCTTGTCAGAACGTCCAGTGCTCAAAAGGCAGAACCTTACATTTACTATGCTTATAAGAAAAATCCTAGTAATGATGCTATTAAGGATCTGTTGGGGTGGGTGTATCTGGATATAGGACAATACGAGAAAGCTAAAAAACTATTGTGGGACCCAACGATTCCCTCATTTAAAGTGAGCACCTATTTAACCTACTCGCGCATTGAGTTTTGTAAAGTTCGCAATAAAGATCCTTTATGTAGTGGACGTGGAACAGCTTCGGATAAGTAGTGTCCAAGCACGGCTCAGATATGAAGCCAGTGTCAGCTTCGTAGCAGGTGGTATTTTTGAGACAGCTTCTAGTTATATCGAGTTTGACATTGATTGGCAGCATACTTCATAGGAATTGAATAGCTTTTTCCCTGAATTCGCAAACTTAAATGAATTTCTACTTCTCTGAATGTATAATCAAAGATTTCCTGCGTGACAATAGATGTTATCAGGTGAGCTGAATCAATTGTAAGATTTCCCGCAGTCTTTTTTTCGTTGGTGAAGCAAGAAAGCTTCCAGTCTCCATACTCTTTACACTTTTCTTTATTAAAGGTTAGAGAAAATCGAGAGCCAAGTTTTGTTAGAACACTCCCTTGATCTTTTAAATAGTCCAAATCGTAGGGGGTGATAATTCCACTATGAATGGGCATATAGTGGACGCCATTGTGGTGAAGTACGGTCAATTCAATTGTCTTACCTTGGCCCTCAGATATAAATGAGGTTGTTAAAGGTTCTGTGAAACACTGCCAGTCTGCTGCATATGCTAACGTAGATTTAAAAAAAATTGTCAAAGCAATAAGAAGAGTATGAGCCGAAAAAAACATGAGAACCTTTCTGAAAAATTCAAACTGCACCAGTATAAACCTTCTAGGTTTTTAATCCCAACGAGAAGGGCGTTTTCTGGACTTTTTTAAATCAGCGCGATGCTTTTTATTATCAAGCCGTTTTTTCTTTTGAGGTTTTGGTATTTTGGTTTTTTTTCGCGCCTTAATAGGCTGGAGTGCCTTTGAGAGAAGCTGCTGGAGCTTCTCTAGACAGTCTTGCTTATTTCTTTCTAAGGAGCGAAAACGGTCTGAGCTTATTTTGATTTCCCCTTGGGAGTTGATTCGAGACCCCAGTCGTAGGGTTGCCAGGTCTTTTTGGTGCAGATTGAGGCTAACAGAGTGTTCAAGGTTCCAGGTTAACACCGCTTTTGTATTAGAAGTATTGACATGCTGCCCTCCAGGGCCAGAACTTTTCACACTCTGGTAGGTCAATTCAGAGACTTTTAGTTGAATATAAGATGACTTATCCTGTCTCATAGTGAGACAAGTTTTACATGGAGTCGAGGCTGTGACAAGATCTAGGATGTATTAAGTTTTAACAGTTGACCAACCTGTGAACAGAATAATTTTATGAGGTCAAAAATTCAAGTGCTTGAAAGTGATGGAGATTGCATAAAAGTCATTGGAAAGGTCGGGTTTTCCTAAGGGAGTTTTCAACCTGATATTTAGAGGGGCAGGAACTCCCAAGTAAAATCTTGAAGGAGATTTTGATCACAGGGAAAGGGATTGGATAACCATGATAAAATTATTTAAAAATTTATCTTTATTTTTTGCGTTTGTATTGGCTTCTGCCCTGATAATAACCTTCAATCACTGTTCGAATGCTAGATTTACCCAAGTGGAGGCTATTTCACAAAGTGATATAGATGATTTAGTTGAAGGAATTAGCAACGGAGAACTAGAAGTAGATGAGGAGGAGCTTCCCAATTGTACAGTTGTTGATCCAGATGTTCCATTAGCCTGCTTGGTTTTCAAGGATTCTTTTGAAAGAAAAAATATTGTAGACCATGATGATTTTCATTGGGAAACAGTCTTGATGGATAACTCTGACAACACTAGTAATGTAGATGTTGAAATTGAGCATAAGGAATTTCTTGGAGATGCTGCTAAAGGAGAAAATGCAATTTTATTTCGCGGTCGAGAAGGAAAGAGTTCAGATCATGAGGTGTTCTTAGTTTCATCTCCATTTGATCTTTCTGGTTACTCCTATTTAGTTGTTCAGTATAAATATGTTCCTATTGGTCTTGAGGATTTTATTAAGCTGACAGCCAGTGGTATTGAAACAGTGGAAGGGCCGCGAGTCGATTTTTGTGTGGGAACAAATTATGATTGTGGCCTCACAGAGGAGCCCGGACGCCACAAAAGGTTGAGAGATCCTGATAACTGGAGTTCTTACTTTCCAGGTTATGTATCAGGTCAGGATTATAATATCAGAGCGTTCCCTAAAGATGGTTGGATAATGCATCAGGTTTTATTATCTATTGGTGATTTGCCTGAAAATCGAAGATCAGAAGTTGTTTTTAAAATTTCAGTGGCTTTGGATGAGGGGTTTTATGGTAATGATCGTCATCGAGATATGGAAGATGGCGTGATCCTAGACGATGTAGTTTTTGCAGCTATCAAAGTGGAGAGTACAACTCAATAATAATTGTAGCTTTATGAAACTTTCTCATCTTTTTTGTCAGTTGACCGAGATTCAACAGCTTTTTTCAAAATAATATGAAATTCACTAGAGTTATCTTTTGAAAGGTAAACATCACCTCCCATATCTTCGATCAGCTTTTTACATATGCTTAACCCCAGACCTGTGCCTTGTTCAGGGTCTTTGGTGGAAAAATAAGGGGCAAATATTTTATTTTGAATATCTTTGGGGACACCTGGACCAGAGTCTCTGACCTTTAAAATACAATTTTTGTCACTGACGTCCATTTCTATGTGAATTTCACGATTTTCAAGAGGCTCTACGGCGTGAATGGAATTATTAACAATATTCAAAAGTACTTGAAGTAATCCACTGTGTTTTCCCTGAATCATAACTGGACGGATTTTATGTAGATGTAGTTCAATTCCTTTGACTCGCATTTTCTCTCCAGCCAGTCCAATGACTTCTTGAATCACTTTTCTTAAATTTACAATTGTTTGGGGTTCTTCGCTGGATCTTCTAGAAAATCCTTTGAGGTTATCAATAATTTCGGTAATCCTATGAACAGTTGAGTAGACGGCATCATAATGTTTTTCAACTCCTTTACGTCCCATTTTTTTTTCCAAAATTTCGACATTCCCTTTGATAATAGTCAATGGATTGTTGATCTCATGAGCAATATTGCCAGCCATTTCTCCCAGGCTAGCCATTTTCTCCAGATGATGAGTCATGGCTTTTTGCTCTTTGAGCTCTTCTTCTAAGGCAATCATTTTACTGAGTTTTTGTATATGGTTCTCTCGTTCTCTAATAAGTTCAAACTGGTAGTCAAATTGGTGGACATTTTGTTTAGCTGTAATAAATACGAATACTCCATAGACTCCAAAAGCAATGACATTAAACCAAGCAATAGGATCTTGAAAAAACTGAACAATGGCAGCTGTGCCCATGATTCCAAATATCAAAGCATTGGAGCAGACTCTAGAAGAAGATGTTCGACTGATACCTCCAGATAATATTGCTAAAAGAAACAAATAGGTGATATAGACAGTTCCAGATGTGGAACCGCTTTCTGCTAAAAATAAAATTCCAGTGGTTGCAGAGCCGTGTAAAAAAAGTGCTCCAGCGTAAAGGAGTTCGTGTTGAATGCGAAAGGTTTTTGATTGATTAATGAGGTTTTTGTACCAAACAATCAATCCTGCCCGTAGAGACAGGGTTAAATAGCTGATAGTCATCCAAGTTACGAAGTAGAGATTAATAACTTCTATATAAGGAAATACCAGTAATAGAATACCTACACCAGAAAGTAGAAGCGACGAAGGCTGCTTCTTGCAAAGGAGTTGGATTTTTGCACTTTGAAGGTCATTGATCATAAATAATCTCAACTACTTATCGGATTTTATCAGCTTCAAATGACTGATCTTAGGTCCTGTCTTTTCAAAGTCTGAATTTCTCTACAAAGATGTAGTGGTCATACCTTTGATTTCATCTCAAAATCAGCTTATTTTTTACCTGAAGTTTTCACAACTTTTCACATAATTTTGAGTGAATAATCTTCAATAGATTATTTTTTCTTCAAACCAAGGTAGATTTTTTATAATTCTTTGCGCCAAAGACCTCCTCTCAATGGGGAGGGGAGGAAGCAAAACAACTAAAAATATATAGGAGAGTTTTATGAAAGCATTACTAAGTGCTCTTGTTCTGGCAGGCCTTTTTGGTACAGCAGCTGCTCACGCTAAAGTAGAGATGTCTGGATGTGTAATGAAGGACATGTACGTAAAATCTGTCAATGTTTTATTAATTAAAAAGGGAACTGGAACAGCCACAATTAAGTGCGATGGCGATGGCCCTAGCGCAATGATGACTCGCCAGGTGTCTATTGACATCTCTGGTGTTGGCATTGGATTAGGTGCTTTTGAGTTTTATGGCGCCGACATTCAGTTGGGAATTAATAACCCTTATGACATTGAAGGCCAATACGTAGTTGCTAATGTAGATGCAGCCCTAGGCTTGGGGGCCGGAGCGAACATTGGTCTTCGTGCTTATGAAAAAGGTGGCTTGAGCTTTAAAATTGGTGTTCAAGGTGGTCAAGGTGCTGGAGCAGGATTGGCTCTATCAACTTGGACATTCACTGTTGTTGAGTAACTACATATATTACTCGTAAGATTTTTAATGGGAAGGCCCTCTTTTGAGAGGGCCTTTTTGACACCACAATAAACTCTTTTATAGAAACTTTTTGTTTTATTCTGTTATACCGACCTGGTTTGAATTCTCCGATATCATATCGCATTTGTGCTTATAGTATAAGCACTCTAGAGGCATTTTGACACCGATAAATTTGGCAAGGGTTTTGCTCATACGCTGAGAATCCACTTTAGGATAAGCTCTATAAACTGATTGGGGGGAAAATGATAGAAGGAGAGCGCACGAGTTCACACTGGTATACACAAGTTTTAATATTTATTCTTGCAGCAAGCTTTGCTGTGCCAACATTTGCACAGCCAAATCTGCCGAGCAAGAGTCAGGAACAGGCAGAGCTTCAGGTGCAAAACCGAGGTGATCGAAAGGTTCGGCGGCGTCAGAAAAAAGAACAGCCTCAAAGGCGCAAAAAACAGCCACGAGCTGAGCAGCCGCGCCGCAAGAAGGAAAAGCAACAACGGGCTGAACAGCCGCGCCGCAAGAAGGAAAAGCAACAACGGGCTGAGCAGCAGCACCGTAAGAAGGAAAAGCAACAGCGAGCTGAACAGCAGCGCCGTAAGAAGGAAAAGCAACAGCGAGCTGAACAGCAGCGCCGTAAGAAGGAAAAGCAACAACGGGCTGAGCAGCAGCGCCGCAAGAAGGAAAAGCAACAACGGGCTGAGCAGCAGCGCCGCAAGAAGGAAAAACAACAACGAGCTGAGCAGCAGCGCCGCAAGAAGGAAAAACAACAACGAGCTGAGCAGCAGCGCCGTGAAGCACGTGAAAAGGAACGGCGTAAAAGAAAGAGTAAAGAAGAGTACGAAGCTCGGAGGCGCAGAAAAGAAGAGCAGCAAAGTCACCGTCGTATGAGAGAGCGTCAAAAGGCCAAAAAAGATCGCCGCCGTGTTGAAAGAGGTGAGCATTGGAAGAAGCAACGAGAAAATCACCGCAAGGTATGGGAAGGGCGTAGACATTGGCGTGAAAGGTGGAAAGGGCATAAAAGACGACATCAGCATCCACGTCGTTACTACAGCAAGAGTCACTGGTATAGAAACTATCTTTATTGGTGGCATAGATATTGGCTTGAAAGACCCATTAGAGTTTACTTGCCACAAAAACCAATTGTTATTGATAGACCTTGGCCTGACCCTGTTAGAGAAAAGGATAATACTTGGACATTTTCTGAAATTCTTCAAGCTGCTGAGGCCATGGAGCAACATACAGTGAAGCTTTATGAGGAGGCTGAGGTTATTTTTGATCAACGTAGTGATTGGAATGACAGAGCCATATCCAGCCTTTATGATTTAGCTGAGTCAACAATAGCCTATAACCAGGCTTTGAATGACAAGCCTCCTTACTTGGAAGAGACCATTCAGGAGTTGATGGAGCTATCTCAAGCTTTTGATGATGCCAAAATTTATATAGTTGATGAGCGAATGCCGTCGGAGCTTACAGAGAACTTTGATTTTGCGGAATACTACAAAGATGAACTGCTTTGGAACTATCGGCAGAAGTTGGGCGATGATGAATGGGTGCGTCCTTGATTTTTAGTTACAAAAAAGGCTTCGGAGCAGTCCGAAGCCTTTTGAGTGCTTGCTCCATTATGACATGTTCTTTTTAAGCCCAATGAGGTTGTTAAACTTTTATACAAGCTTTGATAACTTGACACTCGGGTGTGCCACCTTAAGTTGTTTGCAACTATAAGTCTTTGAATTTTCAGTTCAATCTCCTATGTATCAAGATGATAAAGGCCCCCTGATTGCAACGCCACTGAAGAGTCGTTGTTTAAATTGAGTGGAGATATTTAGGGGGAATATTATGGCGTTTGTAAAAACCTTTAATAACGGACCGGGAATTATTGGTACCACCCTCTTTGCAGTAGTGTTCTTTTTTCAGAACTGTTCCAATGTGGAGTTTTCCTCTAAAGAGAGTCCCAACTCTAAAAAAGAGACTTCCATGAATCTTGATACGCCATTGGTTTCCATTACAAATCCAAAAGTAGTAATTAACGACGGAGATGCATATACCAATGCGCAAGGTATTTCTGTTCAGGCATCTGCGGACAATGCTACTGAGGTTTATCTTACAGAGGCTTTTACTTGTGATCAGGAGGGGGAGTGGTATCCATTAAACAAACAGAGTATCCAAAGGAATCTGAGAGCCTTAAATGATAAGGTTATTATTTACGCCCGATTTCGCAACGCTGAAGGCGTGGAGAGTGAGTGTGTTTCAGATGCCATTACTCATGACAATATAGCTCCAGAAGTGGAAATTCTAGGGAGTGTAGGGGCTAATGAAATCACCTCTAAAAGTGATTTTGATTTTTCTTTTGATATTTTAGAGCAAGGTTCAGGAGTGGGATTGATGAATTGCCAGTTGGCGGATCAGATCTTGCCCTGCCTTTCACTAGATCATCTTTTTGTATCAGAGATTCATCCTGGAGATAAAAATCTTCAGATTGAAGTTATTGACAGAGCTGGTAATAAAGGGCGGGCTCACCTTCCTTGGAAAGTTGTGGCAGAATTGGGCGCGGCAGGAATTTCTATCAATGAAGGAGCACTCTATACAAAAAACAATGTTGTTAAATTAGGTTTAATAGCAGAGAATGCTACAGCCATGAGAGTGTCCGAAGATTCTGAATGTAAAAACGGAGACATTCAACCTTTTCAGGCTCATCGAGATTATGTTCTTAAAAAAAGTAATGATAGCAATATAGTATATGCCCAGTTTTATAATGAAGCCGAAGATCAAACAGCCTGTTTATCGGCGTCCATTCTTCATGATAGTTTGCCACCGGAATTAGATGTCACAGGTGCCCCTAAAATGGGTGATAAAATCCATGATTCCTTTGACTTTACAGTAGCGGCCAAGGATGTAGGGTCGGGATTAAAAGCTATGCGGTGTCTATTGAACGATGTAGATATCCAGTGTGATAATGGGATTCCCCATAATGTGACTCTTAATGATGAAGGTGTCTATACTCTAAAGGCTACTGCTTTGGATAACGTAGATAATGAAACGGTGTTTGAGGCTTCATTTGAATATTTAAAATCTATTGGACATATTGCTATTCGTATTAATCGTGGAGATGCTTACACCAATCACCCTACGGGAGCTGTTCAATTACAGTTAGAAGCCATCAATGCTAAAGAAATGTATATCACAAACCAAGAAAATTGTTCGTCTGGTGGCATATGGGAGACCTACGATACAAAAAAAGACTGGATATTATCTCGGTTGAACTCAGGTTCGGTTTCCGTATTCGTGAAATACAGAAATACATCTGCTTGGGTGTCTGAGTGTATATCTGCCAGTATTATTCATGACAGTATTCCCTACGATATAGAGTATGTTGATGGGCCAGTCACTTTACCTTCTGGGAAGCCTGCGGAGTTAAAATACGTTGTCAAAGAGGGTGGTTTGGCTTTAGATCCATCTGATGTTGTGGAGTTGAAAGGCTGTGAACTCGTTGCTGAAGGAGGAGAGGCAGAGGCTTTATCTTGCCCAGAAGTGGGTAAAGTTCCTTTGGAGGGATTGGGTCAAGGAAATTACACTGTGTATGTAACTGTGGCAGATGCAGCAAAAAATGAAACCCAAAAAAGCCATCAATTTCGTGTTCAAGAAGAAACTCCTAAGTGTGACGATCCTCTTTTAGCTGACTATAAATATGTGGGAGAGTGCCTGGCTTTAGTAGACTCTTTTGAAAGAGATATTGTCACAGGGGGAGATCAGTTCAGCTGGACATCTGTTATTGATGATGTAGCTCGTACAGATAACCACAATGTTCAGGCCAATATTTTTGCTAATGGTGAATATGGTTTTGGGGAGGCTGCAGATAAAAATAGAGCTGTTTATGTCACTGGTCGATTAGGAGGATCTGTGCATGATGTATACCTAGTCTCTGTTCCTCTCAATCTTTCTAAATTTGACAAGTTGAAGATTGATTTTAACTATCTGCCTATTCACTTAGAAAAATGGAGTTATAAGAGCCAAGAGGGTATTGAATTTATTCGATTGGATATATGTAGCTCTTCTATGAGTGATTGTGGTGTTGGAGAGTCCAGTAACGCCAGCGGCCTGAAGAGTTCTCATTGGCAACCTATTTTCACTCAAAAAGGCTATGAAAGCGGACATGTATCTGAAAATTTAGATGATTTTGAAAGGGGAACTTCTAATACAGGTCGCAATCACACTAAAAACACCTGGCTACAAGGGTCAGCTACGGTGGATTTAAATTCTAGTCAGGTGATGGATAAGTCCCGAGTGGTCTTTCGAATTACTGTGAAACTTGATGAAGGTTTCGAAGAAGAGGAGTGGATTTCTGGTCAAAAGGTCCCGGATTTTAACTCTGACCTCAAGGATGGAGTGGGCCTAGATAATGTAAAAGCCACTGCTATTCAAAATCAACCTGAAGCTAATAATAATGAGCTGGCAGGAACATTTCAGTAGTTGGATGTGTTTTTAACAAATTGTAGATAGTACTTTAGCTCAGCCATACTTTCTCGAATATCGTCTAGGGCGCGATGATTGGTTTCTTTCTCAAAAGTAATATCATAAAAGTTGTTAAATACCAGTTTCCAACTGGTGACATCCAACTGTCTGTAGTGCAAGAGTTCTGAGAACTTTTTAAAATAGCAGTTTAAAAACAAACGATCCTGACCAATGGTATTTCCACACAGGATGGCACGGTTCTCGTTGCGATCAAACCATTGCTCACAAAACTCTATAAGTTCCTCCTCTACTCTGGAGGGCTTTTTGCCATTGGAAATCTCTGCAAGAAGTCCGGAATTTTCATGGTGGGTTTGGTTCCATTCGTCCATGTTATCCAGGTATTCTTGGGGCTGATTGATAACGGTGTGGTAAGTGCCGAGCTCATTCATGTTTAAATCAGTAACGATAGCCGCAACTTCGATGATAACTTCTTGGTCTACGTCTAATCCAGTCATCTCCAAATCCATCCATAGCATGTGTTTCATATTCAGTAGTTAATCACGTTACGGGATTTGAGTGGTTGCACAGGACGTGAGTTGTTGCTGTAAACTTTGCGAAAGGCAATGATCTGGTCGCGAGAAACTTCTACGGGCGTATTTAGAACATGCCAACGAACTCCTTCTGTACAGGGAGGAGTGGTGAGTGAGCCCACATAAAAGTAATAAGTCATGCGGTTGGGGATAAGGTCTTTGGCGTTAACCAATAGGTTTGGAATGAGGCGGTCTTGGTATTTTTTTGCAGGAATATGATTCCATATTTTTTCAATAAAAGGGTTGGAGCGTCCTTCGATCAGAAAAATTCCTATGATTGAAATTTGCCCTAGTTCATTTTTGTGAACTAAATGAGCCTCCATGGGAAGTTGGTTTCCGGAGAGAGTGTGTTCGCTGGATGTGTGAAAATGGAGATTGACCAGTTCAAACTGTTTACCTCCAAAGTAACCGTTACTTCCAGGAGGAAATTGAACCACAATGGAATGTCCATTGTCAGAGATCTGCAAAGGGGCATCTTTATAGTCAAATTCAATTTTTCGAGTATTGACTTGAGGTTGACTCCATTTGAGATTGATGGGTGATTGTAGCTCTCCGGATTCACATATTTTGTAATTGTCTGAGAGTTGAGCCCATATGTTAGGTCCATTTTCCTTTTCATATCCCCAATCACTGTCATAGGGGTGAACGCCCTTTGCTTCTATCTTGGCCTCAGGTTCTAGTGCTTTTGGAGTCTTCTCCTTGATTTCTACTTTGGGGGTGGCTGGTGGAGTATCCTTATCTTTGGTAGAGCCACAAGCAGTTAAAAGAGTGACGATGAGCGAAGCAGCGATGAGATAAATGGGATAATTCATGATGAGCTCCCCTTTTTTTAGAAGTTTCCAGTATTCTAAGGTGAAAACATAAAGTTAGCAAACAAACCGAAAATTGTAACTCCCTCCACCCGGACTCGACTAAAGACAAGGTCGCCTGTAAACCCTCACCCCTCTTTTGTTTCCAAGAATCATCGGAAATAGAGAAGAATTGTTGAGACGTTTTACTTGACCGTATGCGAGGGCTTTTCAACAATGATCGGTATAAAGTTTGTCAGATATTCGGGAGAGCCCATGGAGCAGGATAAAGGCCAAATCAGGTTTGGTGATTTCGTACGTGAACTTAATGTCAGCCAGCAGCAAATCAGTTTTAACGATCTAGCGGGCAAGCCTAGAGAAGGTGTTGTGACTCAACCACAAAAGCTGGAAGTCTCTGGTAAGGACATCTACAGAATTCTAGCCCCTTACACCAGTATTCGTTTTATGGATCAGGCTAAGGCCGTTGTACCGTTGGCTATTTATCTGATGTTGTTTCAAATATTCATTTTACGTCAGGGTGTGGCTGATGCCCTTATAATTTGCGGTGGATTGATGGCTGTAATGGTGGGGTTGATGCTCTTTATGGAAGGACTGAAGTTGGGGTTGATGCCCTTTGGGGAAACCATAGGTAATATTCTTCCGGTCAAATCTCCACTACCCATCGTCTTATTTATTGCTTTTCTTCTGGGGATTGGAGTTACCTTGGCAGAGCCGGCCATTGGGGCCCTTCAGGAGGCTGGCAAAATTGTGGATCCCGAAAAAGCTCCCTACCTATGGTCTTTGCTCAATCAACACACCTCGAAGTTGGTAACAGTAGTGGGGATTGGCGTGGGTTGTGCGGCCGTTCTTGGCACTTTGCGATTTGTCTATAATTGGTCTTTGAAACCCATGATCTATGCAGCTTTGTCCCCATTGCTGCTATTGACGGCCTATGTGGCGCTGACTGATCTTGAGTTGGCAAAAATCATTGGACTAGCCTGGGACTGTGGAGCAGTGACCACTGGTCCGGTGACAGTTCCTTTAGTTTTGTCACTTGGTATTGGAGTGGCCTCTGCTGTGGGAAAAGGGGAGTCCTCTTTGAGTGGATTTGGAATTGTGACACTGGCATCATTATTTCCAATTATTGGAGTGATGTGTTTGGGAATCTGGCTATCGAGTGCCGTAACTCCTCAGGAAATTATCGCTGCTGCCCAAGCCATGGGTGGTTCCACCCTTGAACCTACTTGGCATGAGCAGACACCTTGGGTTGAAGTAATTCTGGCTGTCCGAGCCATCGTGCCACTCGTGATTTTTCTTTATTTGGTGATGAAAGTCATTTTGAGAGAAAAGGTTCGCAATGCCTTTATTATCAGTTATGGAATTTTACTGGCCGTTGTGGGTATGGGAGTTTTTAATGTGGGGTTGACTTATGGGCTTGGGATGCTGGGAAACCAATCAGGATCACTAGTTCCTGCGGCTTTTGCCACTATTGATGCTGTTCCAGAATCTCCCTTATATTGGTATGGAATCGGTCTTTTTATTGCCTTGGCCTTTGCTTACTTTTTAGGATTTGGATCTACAATGGCAGAGCCTGCATTGAACGCTCTTGGAATGACCGTGCAAAATCTGACTAACGGAGCTTTTAAGAAGTCTCTGTTAATGTATGCGGTGTCTTTTGGTGTGGCTGCTGGAATTGCGATAGGTGTGGCAAAATTGATTTTTAACCTACCTCTCGCTTGGATGTTGATCCCCGGTTATATACTGTTGTTACTATTAACCTGGCTATCGACAGAGGAGTTTGTCAATGTGGCCTGGGACTCAGCAGGTGTGACCACGGGGCCCGTCACTGTGCCACTGGTTTTGGCAATGGGCCTTGGTTTTGCTAATGCCACAGGAGCTATTGAGGGCTTTGGAATTCTCTCTATGGCTTCACTGTGTCCGATTATGTCTGTTTTGATTACGGGTCTTGTTGTTCAGCACAAGGCCAATAAGAAAAAAGCTGCGGTAGAAAATGGAGCCGCTCAACCACAACCTGCTTAAACTCAAAGGAGAATAAAAGTGGCCAGTCGTAATTTTACAGTTTTAACAGATGCTACTTTGATTACATGTATTGTCGAAAAGGGTCAGGCTGATCATATTGTCAAGGCAGCACGTGATGCTGGGGCTCAAGGGGCCACAGTGTTCTATGCGCGGGGATCTGGAATCAGAGAGCGCCTTGGAATTTTGGGTGTGGCCGTTGAGGTAGAAAAGGAAATTATCAATATTGTTGTTTCCAATGAGCAGGCAGATTTTGTGGTGGAAAAAATGTACCTGGCCGGGCAACTGGATACTCCAGGAAAAGGTTTTATTTACACAACTCAACTGGACAAGGCCGCGACATACATTCCCCCACAGGTGGTGGAAAAAATCGCCCAACAATCCAACGCTTAAAGTAAGGTTTTTATTATGAATAAAATCAACGAATGCAAACTCATCACCTGTGTTCTCCCCAAAGGAAAGGCTATTCCACTTTTGGAGGCTCTGGCCGAAAAAGGGGTTCGAACGGCTAATTTTGCCTATGCTCGTGGGTCTGATATTGCTGATGTGGCCAAAGGCTCCAAGATTCTAGCCACGGAAGATGAAAAAGAGATTGTCACTATTGTGGCTGAATCGGTCCAGGTTGGAGAGGAGCTTTTTGACTTTGCCTTTGAAAGGGCCGAAATCCATCAGAGGGGTGGTGGGCTCATCTATATGACCTCTCTCGGCTTTTCAACACCTTACAAGGTGGAGGGAATGCAGGAGGAGGGGTAGTATAATATCTTGATGATGAACCTGCCCTTTTGCACCCAAAATAAGACTAAGATCTCCAGTTGAATAAAGCCTTCTTTTGCTCAAAAGACGATGGTAATGTACCTCTGTTTTTACGCACCTGACGGAAAAATGAGGGCTTTTTCATGCTGAATATTGATTTGACTGGTCACAGAGCTTTTGTATGCGGAGCATCAAAAGGAATTGGTGCAGCCACAGCCAAGGCTTTTGCTGATTGCGGAGCCCGTGTCACTTTGGCTGCCCGAAGTCTTGCAGAGCTCAAACAGATCTGTGAACAATTGCCAGGGGATGGGCACCAGGTCCTGGAGCTGGACCTTGCCAAAACCGAATCTATTGAGAAACTTCTCATCTCAACAGAGATTAAAACGGACCCCTACACCATCTTGGTTTGCAATGCTGGTGGCCCCAAGGCCGGTGCATTGGCAGAGGCCCGTCTAGATTCCTTTGCTGATGGGTTTCAGACTCACGTTCTGGCCAATCAAACATTAGTACAGACTCTGCTACCAGGAATGATCTCTAAAAAGTATGGTCGGGTGATCAATATCATTTCGACATCTGTGAAAGTGCCCATTCCCAACCTTGGAGTTTCCAATACCATTCGTGGTGCTGTGGCTAGTTGGGCCAAGTCACTGGCGAATGAGCTGGGGCCTTTTGGAATCACTGTTAACAATGTGTTGCCGGGATTTACTGAAACCAGTCGATTGGAGGCTCTGGTGGAGGCTGCAGGAAAGCGCCTTGGAAAATCAGAAGACGAGGTGATTGCTCTATGGAAAGGGAGTGTGCCTGCAAGACGGTTTGCCCAACCGGAGGAAACGGCAGTGGCTATTAGTTTTTTGGCATCCCCCCTGGCATCTTACATTAACGGAATCAACTTGCCGGTGGACGGCGGTAGAACAGGAACGTTATGAAATATGATATCTTTCTGTCCATCTGCCAATTGGAAGTGGATGGCTATAAGCCCAGCGAGAAAACCATGTTCCAGAACTTTTTTGATCAGGTGGAGCTGGCAGATGAGTTGGGGTTTGGCACAGCTTGGGTGGCAGAAACTCACCTGTCCACACAGACACAAAAAGAAAATAAAAAACCCGTGGTTCCCCACTTTAATGGTGAGATTGGTCTGAATACGGATATCTTGCAACTGGCACATAAGGTATTTGCTCGGACACAAAATATTCATATGGGTTCTGCCATTAAAAATATTCTCTGTAATGGTGGTCCTATGGCCCACGCTGAAGCGATCAGAACATTTTTGAGTTTGCACGGATTGGATAAGTCTGAACGTCGGCGGTTGAACATTGGCTTTGCTTCGGGGCGTTTTGAGTTCTCTAATCGCCCCTATGGAGTGGTTCCAAGAAATGCTGTCGAAGAGCAGGCTTGGCCTGTGGTGAAGGGCAAGATTCTTTCTCAGGCCACTGAGATATTCTTGAGATTTCTTAAAGGCGAGAGGTTTTCTAGCCAGCAACTTAAAACCCTTACGTTGACTGAAGCCGATTTTAGAAAACCAGAAGATTGGATGAGTGTGGTGGAAGTCTACGGTCAAGATGCCGAGGAAGTTCCGCTCAAGAATTTTTATCATTTTGAAAAAGTGGGTGTGATCCCTTTTGAGGCTCCATTAGACCTTCTGGATCTTACTCTAGGAACCCATGATGCCAAAATTCAAAAGATGGCCAATGAAATCCTGCCAGTGGGTGTGTTCAACTTAAGTATCACGCCTCCTGAAATTATTGAAGCTACCCACGAACGCATGCAAAAAGAGTATCATCCAGATGGTGGAACCTGGCAGCGTTGGATGATGCCAAGAACTGCCATGATTTTTATGGACGAAAACCCTGAAAAAGCCAGGCAGTTGGCCACGAGTGCTTGGGAAAACTACTGGAAGGCCATGGAGGGGACTATTGACAATGAAAAGGTGGAAAAAGCCGTCCACAATGCACTGGTTGGAAGCCCAAAAGAGGTGATTGAGCAGATCCGGTCCAAGTATCATCCGGAGGACCGTTTGATGTTGTGGTTTGATTTTAACAATCATGATAACAGGGCAGTGCAGAACTCCATGCGGATGTTTATGGAAAAGGTTTTGCCTCAGTTGGAGGAGGGAAAATGAGATTGATTTTAGTAGTTCCACTGATGTTGTTGGTAGGTTGCTCAGTCATTGAAAAAAAAGAAACCCAGCTACAAATTCGGTCTACAGTTTATAAAAACAATCAGAAGTGGAGTTATTGCTATAAAAAAGCTCTGAGCGAAAATGCTGACCTTGAAGGGGAGCTGGATCTGCAGTGGGATGTTTCTTACAGTTCGGGCCAGGAACAGGTTCAGAATGTCTTCATTAACAGAGCCAATATCCGCAGCAAAACTCTGGTGGACTGCATGAAAAAGGCTGTGGCTACAATGAGGTTCAACCTTCCTGAGCGCAATGAGAAGAAGGTGTACCGAGTGAGTTACCCCTTTGTCTTTGATGCCAGCAAGCGTGGAACTTTGAAGAGATAGTGTTATGGAAAAACTGCTGAATTTTATCAATGGAGAATATGCCGAACCTTCCAGTGGACAGTTTTTGGACAACTACAACCCTTCTACCGGTGAAGTGGACTCATTGGTGGCGGATTCCAATGAGATGGATATGATTCTTGCCATCCAGGCGGCAAATAAGGCCTTTGACAGATGGAAAAAACGACCCTTGAAAGAGCGGGTGGATTATCTGTTTAAAATCTCCGAACTGATTGAAAAGAATGCCGACGCATTGGCTGAGGCGGAGAGCCGGGATCAGGGGAAGCCTGTTTCCCTGGCCAAAAAAGTAGATATCCCTAGAGCGGCATTGAACTTCCGGTTTTTTGCAGGCGAAATTTTGCACCATAAAGAGGTGTCCACTGATGTAGACGGAAAACTTTTGAACTATACGCTCCGGCAACCGTTGGGCGTGGCAGGGTTGATCTCGCCATGGAACTTGCCGCTATATCTTTTGACCTGGAAAATCGCACCGGCTTTGGCCTGTGGAAACACAGCTGTATGTAAGCCGTCAGAATTCACCTCTAGAACGGCTTCCATGCTGGGTGAGATTTTTAATGAGGCCGGGCTACCTCCAGGTGTTTGCAATATTGTCCTTGGTCGTGGTGAAACCGCCGGTCAGACCTTGGTGTCTCATCCAGGTGTGCCTTTGATCTCCTTTACAGGGGGGACAGCAACCGGTGAGAAGATTCTCAAAAGTACGGCCGCTCATTTTAAAAAGGTCAGTTTGGAACTCGGTGGAAAAAATGCCACGATTATTCTTAAAGATGCAGACCTTAAAAAAACCATTCCTGGAGTGATCAATGCTAGTTTTTTGAATCAGGGAGAGGTGTGTCTGTGTGGAGAGAAGATCTTGGTGCAGGAAGAACTCTATGATGAGTTTGTGGAGAAATTTGTTGAGGCCACAAAAGCCATCAAGGTAGGTGATCCTAAGGATATCAAGACCTTTATGGGGCCTTTGGTTTCTAAACAGCACTATGACAAGGTCACCGGTATGATTGAAATGGCTAAAAATGATCAGGGGAAAATTCTTGTGGGTGGGGATCGACCGGATCTTCCCGATGACCTGAAGAAGGGTTACTTTTTGAATCCTACCGTTATCACAGATATTTCCAATTGTTCGGAACTGCATCAAACTGAAGTGTTTGGTCCGGTAGTGACGATTCAGCCCTTCAAATACAGTGCAGATGCGGCCAAGTGGGCCAATAACAGCGAGTATGGTTTGTCGGCAAGTATTTGGACAGAGAGTCTGACGAAGGCTCATAAACTGGCCCAATCACTGGATGTGGGGACGGTGTGGATCAACACCTGGCTCAATCGGGACTTGCGGGTGCCTTTTGGCGGCTTCAAGCACTCTGGTCAGGGGCGGGAGGGTGGAGAGCATTCCATTGATTTTTTCACAGAACAAAAAACAGTGAGTTTACAGCTTTAAAAGGAGCAAATAAGCTATGGTGAAAAAGGGAAAGATCGTCGCAGGATGTCTGGCGCCACACCCACCGCATCTTGTGTATGCGGAGAATCCAGAACAAAATGAACCCACGGCGGAATGCGGTTGGGAGACTTTGCGGTGGGGCTATGAGCGTTTGAGAAAAAGTCTTGCTAAAAAGGATTACGATGTTTTGATTGTGCATTCTCCTCACTGGCGCACACAGATGGGGACTCATTTTCTGGGTGTTGAAAAGTTCAAGAGTCTGTCTGTGGATCCCATTTTTCCTAATCTTTTTCGTTATCATTATGACCTGACAGTAGACGTTCCTTTGGCTGAGGCCATTCATGATGAAGCTAAAAGTTTGGGGCTGGTCACAGAAATGATGCGCAACTCGGACTATCGGGTGGACTACGGTACCATTGTCAGCTGTCATATGACCAATCCGGATTGGGATAAGCCCATTGTGGGGATTTCTTCCAACGGGGGAGCCCGTTATTTCAATATGGATGTCATGCAGGCGACCATGATGAAGCTGGGACAGGCAACCAAAAAAGCTGTGGAAGCGAGTGGCAAGAGAGCCGTTTTACTCTCCAGTAACTCCCTGTCTCACAGACATTTTGTGGTGGAGAGTCCCGTTGTAGAGGATATGTCATTGGAGCATATCAACAATCACAATCAATACCTATGGGATATGCGCATAATTGATTTGTTTCGTACCGGAAAGTGTCAGGAAGTCATGGATATCATGTCCGACTTTACAGAGCAGGCCACCGCAGAAACTGATGGAGGGTCTTTGTCCTGGATGCTGAGTGCTTTGGGTATTCCTGACTATCCGGCGACATTGCATGGTTATGGAACTGTGATTGGTACGGGCAATGCGGTGATGGAGTGGGATCCAGTGAGTCGGGGAGCGAACGCATGAGTGAAGATGAAAAAGTTCAAAATACAGACAATGATGTTCGACAAGACCTTGTGGTCAAAGGTTATGTTCTTCCGGGATTGCCTCACTTACTTTTAACGCCTGAGAAAAATCCCGGATGGCAGAAATTGAAAAGGGCCTTTGATAAAGTACGAGAAGATTTGGAAAGCTCTGATGCGGAAATCCTGATTCTTTACTCCACCTATTGGTCCAGTATTATTGGTCATCAGATTCAGGCCCGTCCGGAGCCGGAGTGGGTGCATGTGGATGATCAGTTCCATGCATTGGGATCCATTCCTTATAAGTTCAAAATGGATACCGCTTTTGCGGGAGTTCTAAAAACTGCTTGTGAGGAGCGTGGGCTGAAAGCTCGAACCATTGACTACCATGGCTTCCCCATAGATACGGGATCCATTGTGGTTCTAAAGTTGATCAATCCAGGCAACCGTTTACCTGTTGTGATTGTGTCCTCCAATATTTATTCTGATCGTGCAGAGACCATTGTGTATGGAAAGGCCGTCCGCGACGCCCTTGAAAAGACCGGAAAAAAAGCGGCGGTGGTCTCCATCAGTAGTCTTTCCAACCGGCTTCACACTGAGCCCGTGGCCCCTGAAGATGATCATATCCATTCTAAAAAAGATCAGGAGTGGAATCTAAAGTTTCTGGAGTTTTTGGGTGAAGGGCGCCTAGAGGATGTCTCTCAGCTGTCTCGGCAGTTTCACCGTGAAGCACGAATTCCCAAAGTCACCAACTTCAAACCGTTTTGGTGGTTGTCGGCTGTGATGGGTCAGAACAACCTTTATAAGGGTGAGGTCTACGAGTATCAGCCGGTTTATGGAACCGGAGCTGCCATAGTGGGGCTAACCCCGGCCGCCAAGGCTGCAAGGGACCTTGAGTTTGATGAGGATGATCCGGACAAATACTCAGGAGAGCGCAATGTACTGGGATCCAATCAGGACATGAATGACAATACTTCAGAAAGCCCCTTCAATGGAGCCGGTCTATGAAGCAGGGCTTTGACGAAAAAGATGTTTACCCCTCCAGCCCTTTTGGGGAGAAGGAGAAAAATATTCCCACAGGTAGGGATGTGGAGTGGGAGCCATTGGTGGATTATCGGCGTAACGGAGTTAGTGAAAACACCATTCATGGAGCTATAGCCTGGTATTCTGGTGATCAGAAAATTCATTCCTTTGGAGGAAATGTTCTTTGTTACGGGCGTTCCATGATGAAGCCCCTTTATATCAAAGTCTTTGCCGATGAACTAAAGAACACAACCGACTGGAAGCAAAAGGCCATATCCGTGGCCTCTCACAATGGTATGGCGGAACATGTGGATGCGGCTCAAGCTCTGTTGGCTGAGTCCGAGTGGGGGTTGATGCAGACACCTCTAGATTTGCCATTGGTCCAGTTTGGAAGGCAGGTGAGGCGCCCTCGCAGATGGTACAACAACTCCAGTGGTCATCATGCAGCCATATTGAAAGGCTGTAAGCTCAAAGGCTGGAATCGGGCTGGTTATACATTGCCATCCCATCAGGTGTTCAAAGAGTACATGAAAGTGGTCCGCAGGTATGTCGGCAGTGATTTTGAGCCATTGAAAATTGCACGGGATGGTGACGGCCTTCCCACAGTGGCTATGACGGTGAATGAGTTAGGACATTGTTACGCAGGTCTTGCGAAGAACCGAAATGAAGATTGGATTTGGGAAGCCATGGTCAAAGAACCAGATCTGGTGGGTGGATTCAACCGCTTGGACACTACTATTATCAAATCCTGTGAAGGCAAGGTGATTGCCAAAGAGGGCGCAGATGGTCTTCTTGGAATGGCTATTGATCACCCAGATTTTCCTGAAGGCTTGGGTGTGGTGATCAAGATTGCCCACGGTTGGAACCCCCAGGCGACATGGTATGTAGCAAGGGGCATTTTAGGTGCTTTGGGTTTTGACCTTAGGAACCCTTATCCACTCAAACGACAAAAAGCTTTTTTGGTGCCAGGTATTGTACCTAAAAACTATCTTGTTCAATTAGAGCAGATCCCCACTTGGGATGAGTGGGATCCAGATCATGACCGTTGGTACTTTGGAGATGATAATGAAATTTGAAACAGAAAAAGCCCCGCCACCAGTAGGCCCGTACCCTCACGCAAGGCGTGTGGGAAATCTTATCTTTGTCAGTGGCATGGGCCCTAGAAAGCCAGATACCCATAAAATTCCAGGAACCTTCACTGATGCCGAAGGCAATGTGGTGGCTCATGACATTGAAGTGCAAACAGAAAGCACTATAGAGAATATTAAGCTGGTTCTTGAGGAGGCTGGAGCCTCATTAGAAAACGTTGTGGATGTCACTTGTTTTCTAACAAATATGAAGGATGACTTTAAGAAGTTTAATAAGGTCTATGGTCGTTATTTCGAAAATATTGGCCCCACCAGAACTACGGTGGAGGTGAAATCTCTGCCCACGCCGATCTGTGTAGAACTCAAGTGTATTGCTTGGGTGGATTAAAAAAATAACGTGATTTACAAAAAATTTTGAATCACTCGCTCCATACAGGCTCTGGTAAGATTGACTTCAAATGGGTATTCTACCTCATCTGGATTGAATTCTACCATCTCAAGAGAGACTAACTGTTGGGTGGATTTGATATAACTGGCCATATCCATAACTTGATTCAAAGTCATTCCATCTTTGACAGGGACTCCCGTGGCAGGAGCATACCTGGGATCTAGGCAGTCAATATCAAAGCTGACATGAAGTGGGTGCTCTCCTTCGGGGTTCAAGTACTGACAGGCCTCTTCAATGACCTTGTGCATTCCCTGTTGTTTGACCTGTTCAGAGGTATAGTAACGGATTCCGTAGTTATTCATGATTTTTTCTTCACCCCAATCCAGGTCACGCACACCTATATAGACGATGTCTGAAGGGTTCAAGCAGGGGTGGAACCATTCCCAACTGGGGCGTTTTTGCAAAGGAAATAATCCTAATAGGGCGGCCACGGGCATGCCATGTAAGTTGCCGGTGGGAGAGGTTTTGGGAGTATTGATATCTCCATGGGCATCTACCCAAAGCACTTTTAAGTTGGGGTAGTGGTATTTGAGGGCCGGCAGTGTTCCTAATGACATGCTGTGGTCTCCTCCGAGAATCAAAGTTTGTCTCTGAGTTTGAACAATTTTTTTGGTTTTTTTAAATAGCCGCTGATAGGGGTTTGAAGAGCCCTTTAAAAAGGGCAGTGAACTTTCTGAACCCTGATAGCATTTGATATCAAAGAATTTGGGAGACAGGTTTTGAATCAAGTTTCCATTAAGAAGCGTGGTGGGCCCTTTGGCCACTCCGGGCTTTTGTTGTCCTTGATGGATATCAGCAGTGATAATACTCAATTCACTGAGGCCATACCCGGTCTGGGTAAAGAATTCCCCCAGATTCAGTTGTGAGTTTTTTTGCATTCTTCCTCCTGCTTATTATATAAAACTTTGGATCGGCTGATAGACCCTTGAGACAGCTTTATGGCTATCTGTGGCCAAGTCCTCTACGCTGATCGACTCTTTCACTGTTATTTCATTCAAGACGGTGATCTCCATCATCACCTTTTTGTGTAGGGCTAGACTCCACAGATGAGGGAGAAAGCTCATGTCTCCATACCAGAACACCCTATCTCGGTTACTTAGGGTGATCTTTTCGCCATCTATGCTCCTGTAGTTAATGCATAAGGGCAGTACCTTCTTACCACTTTGGACAGCTGCATTGTAAAGAGGTCTACGGAATCTCAAAACACTTTCTCCATTAGTACTAGTGGCTTCAGGGAAGATGGTGACATTAACACCTTGAGAGAGGGCTTTTGTAATGTCTTTGACTTCTTGACCTAGGTTTCTTTTACTCCGTCTTTCCACAAACAGACATCCAGCCGCTTTGCAAATGTGGCCCAGAATGGGCGTATCTCTAATCTCTACTGAAGTTACAAAACTGGTAGGTACTTTGGCCGCGAGTGCAAGAATGTCTGTATAAGAGAGATGATTGCTGACAATCAGGTGATTGTCGTTGGGGTTTACTTGGCCTTTCCACTGAACTTCAATGCCCAGAATTTTCAGTCCAAGAGCTCCATAATAGGAAATCATTTTGTTGCCAGATCGAATCAATGACCATTTTTCACGAATCAAAAAACCCATTAAAAATGATAAGAGCAATAATGTTCCTATAGAAAAGAAAACAAGGAACACTTTAAAGCTAGCAGTCAATACTCTCCAGAAGTATTCCATTAAAAGTACCTAGCTCTGTATTTTTTGTTCATGGTCGTCAAATCCAAAGCAGTGAAGACGTCAGAGCAGCGAAAGGGCTCATCAAATGCTGGACCGCCAAGAACCTTAGCTCCCGCCTGGATGTAAGACATCAGTAGAGGGGGAAGCACTTTTTGAATACTCTCAGGAGTCATTAATTGGGCATCATATCTGATTTGGCCAGCTGAGTACTGGGGACGCACGGCTATATCATAGCTCAAGTCCAAGTGTCCTTGACGATCCAGTTCTCGCATCACCTCATGGGCCAGGTGGGAATTCATGGTGTCTACACTGGCGCAGCCAAACATATACTTGGCATCCACGAGAGTGGCAAACCGTGCCAGTCCTTTCCAGATCAAGGCAATGGTGGCTCCGTTTCTGTGGTGGGGGTCAATACAGGCGCGACCCAATTCAATTTTAATTCCTGGCTCCATTAAAAACTTGTCAATGGTGAATTCGTTCTCTGAGTAAAAATCCGTGGTAAAGCGGGAACACATAATGCGGTAAGTGCCCACAATTTTTCCTGATGCTTGGTGTTTTAGTATAATATGATCACCTAGAAGATCATATTTGTCGAAGTCATACATTTCAAAGTTATCATGGAGGAGCCCCTCAGAATAAAAAATTTTTTTTCTTAGACGTAGGACTTCTTTTAACTCAAACGGTGAGTCCACTGTTTTAATACAGTACTTTTTCACCGGTATTTCAAATCGAACTTTAGGTTGAAACCTTCGTAACTTCAGGTCCACCCATCGGTTTTTAATACCTTTAACAAATGGCGGTTTGGCTACTGGTAGGGCTGTAATATTTTGTGGTTCGATGGCTTGCTCCTTGGTAAAAAATAAAATCTAGATTTTGTGTTTTTATGGAATCAAGAATACACTCAGGGCTTTTTCTTGAGTGGGCAATTGTCTTCCAAGCCTTCATCTGGGAAATACTGTGCAAGTCACTATTGGCTAACAGTGGCAGACCACTGACAGCCACTTCTTCAAACCAGTGAGGGCCACTGGCGACCTCCCAGGCATCAAAACTGTCCATGAAGAGGTCTTTTCTGTCCCAAAGGTAGTAGGTTTGAGACTCCATTTTTCGGGTAGAAACGGGGTGTGCTGCCACTGAAATGGCATTCATATCTTTTATATTTTTAAGAAGAGAAGGAATATTTTGGTCAGGGTCTATGTACTGATCAATACCCAATACCAGTATGTGAGCTGAATCATGATGATTGAAGGAATTTTTGGTGATTTCTATACCTGGAATAACCACCATGTCGTAAAGTTTTCGAGCTCTCTTTGCTTCGTATTTGATTGCGTTCATGTAGCTGTCGAAAGTACTCCGAGTGAGCGTTCTTTCTAAAAGAAAGGCCGCTTTACCTAAAAACGTTTTACTTTCACAAAGGTGGTCTGTGATGGCTATGGCGTCAAAGCCAGCAGCTCCGTAACAGTCGATCACCTCTCTTAATGAGTGGTGGCCATCGCTGAAGCGGCTGTGAATATGAAAATCACACAGTAACATCTCACCTCTATTTCTACCATGACTGTTAAAAAGCCGTGTCAGTGTTCTGTCAGGAGCCCGTCAGGAATGTGAAGGCTAATGGGTTTTTTTGAGACAATTCTGCCCAATTTTCATACAGAGACAATGAGGTGTCCCGGTCTGGGAAATTATGATTTTTTTTTCACGAACATTCACTGAAGCTCGGCTTTTGTCGATAAGACTTGTGTCCAACAAAGTATAAAAGGGGATAAAGCCGTGGCACGTTTGATGAGAAGTACAGGCATTTTAATACTGGGTCTTTTAATATCCAGTTGCACCAGGAGTGTGGAAAAAGCAGAAAGCGTTCGGCTGGATTTGAGTTCCTTTACAAAAAGTGGTCTCAACGCTCAAAGCACTTCCACTTTGGAAATTAATTTTATCGCTGTAAATGTAACTGTGGATGGTGTCCTTAAGGCATCTTGTAAATTAGATCCAGAAATCAGTAATTTTTGGTCTGGAGGGTGTTTAGCTCATCCAGATTTTCCGGGAGACCCTACAGCAGGGGTGGAGTTTCCTGATGTACCTATTGGTTCTGCTTTGATTCAGGTATTGCTTGTTGGCGAAGAGCCAGAGTCTTCTACTGGTGGAGCCAGCTCGACAAATGAAGAAGGGGGAGGTGAGGTTTTTAAGTATGGAGAAGGCACAGCGGCATTATCTAATGGCAACAATCCCGTAATGATTACTGTCAAGGCTGCTGAAACTACTGAGGATAGGGAGGGTTTTGTAGCTGGCCGTTATGGCAGTACGTATACAGGCCGAGTGGCTCTTCAATATGTACCTGATAGTGGAAACCCCATGACTGTATTTTATTTAGATATGTTTGCCGGGTGGTTTGAGATCTTTCTTTTAGATGGCGTGCCCTTACAGTATAAACTTGTCGATGATCCTGAAGGGCGAACTTTATTTGGTGGCAAAGTGGCCATTGATTCTCCACAATGGCATGGTGGAGAATCATCGATTTTAAATTTTTCTCATGAAACTGTATATTTCTCTGATGGTGACTCACAGGGTGGAGAGTTTGGTGCTCTTGGGTATTGGACTGAAGATGGTGTTCCTGACACTTCATCTAGCGTTTGCCGAGATAATACTGCAGTCTTCTCGGATCATCAGTACACAGATATGTATGGAGTGAACACATTAAGTTGGCCTAATGATTTTGCTGTATCAGGGGGCTCAGGAACTTGTACTTTAGCATTTCCCTTAGTGGACTCCAGCCTAATGAGAATTGGTGGTGATTTAATTCTGAATAGCGATGGTGGAGATAATCCCTTATTTCGTGGCCCATTTCGTACTTTTCTGACTCCTCAAGGGGAGCCTGATTTAATGTACTCTTATGCGTCTGGAACTGAGCTGACAGTTCAGTGGCAGTACCTTCCTGATGTGGGAGCTGCTTCTGAGTTAAAAGGTGTGAGTGTATTTTACTCAAATACCTATGCTGGGGATATTTCTCGAGAATTTGAAGGAGCCGAGGGACTGAATTGTCACAGGTTAGAAGTAGACCCTCAATTTGCCGGACATTTTGAGCGCCATGATGTTTTTGGAAGTGTTGAGTCTGTGACTTTTGATGCAGGGATCGAAATGGCAAACAAAGGAATTGTTCTCGCCTGCCCCCGCCGATCCGACGAGGAGCTGGGACGGGATCGCTACTTTAATACAGCTATTGGTGGGGGCGTTTATCGAGCCCCTGCGACTCAATTGAAAATTCAGGGGTTGGCCGGGACTCCTTATCCTCATATCAATCAAAACGTTTGTACGGCTCTTGAGATTGTGGGGTTAGATGACAATGATTTAAAAGGAGAACTCAATTCGGATGATGGTTATTACACGGTGTCCTTGAGTGCTGCTCAAGGAAATTTTTATGGGAGTGATCCTTCTTGTGTTTCTTTTGACAACACTCTGAACTTAGAAAATGGTTATGACTTTATTTATTATAAATCCACGATAACTGGGCCTGCAGGAATTGGTGTGCACACGCATCCCTCTGAGTCCAATATTCTATCTTCAGGTTATATGAACGTGAATGTGACAACGATCTCGGCTGCAGATGGAATGCTCCTTTATGGTTTGGATGACATCTGGTCAACTCAGTGTATCCCTTATTTGTTTGCTATTGTGGATGCAGATCTTGTTCCTACAACTTATGGCTCTGATTTTGACGTCACCCTGACATCGGATCAAGCCGGAGGAACCTTTTGGGCGGATTACGACAGTTACTGCCAGTCCTCAAGTTTTAATTCTAGTACGGTTTACTCTGGGGGCTCTTACGGAGTTCTTAATTATAAACCAGGTGGAGTCGTATCGGGCTCTATAACTGTTGCTATTTCGACTTCACAAGGGGAGTTGAGTAACGAAGATACGTTTGAGGTTGAGGTATCTCGTCCGCCTAATGCCAGTTATATGAGACTGGAAACCATGGGCCCTTACTATGGGTCATCCACCTGTCATTCTATGCATATTACTACATATATTCCGGGAGATGGGGGTCAGTCGCCAAAAGTTTATCCGGAAAATACAATGACTTATAACATGAGCGCCTCAGGGCCAGGAACCATGACTTTTTATACTGACTCTGGTTGTACAACAGCAACGTCAAGTTTTTCACAATCCAGCACTCAGGCAGAGGTTCCTGTGTATTTTAAAGTGGATAGTACAGGGAGTTATAGCGTGAATGCTTTAGAGCCTAATGTGGGGGGTGAATTTAATTTTAACACGAATATATCTGTCAGCCCATGATAGGATTATCACCCAGCTTTTTTCTTCACCCACTCCTTAAAGGTGGCGTTAAGGTCCTTGATCTCACAGTATGTGACAATGTAGTTTTGCATTTTTCGTTCTACACTTAGGCGTAACAAGTTGGTGAGATCACATTTTTTGGAGAGCATTTCAGCCAGAGCCTGTGAGGCTTTGTATTTAAAAACAGCATCATTATAACTGTTTGTATTCAGCGGATGGACAAGAGCTGTGGTGACGTCGTCAGGTAGCTTCTGTTGAGCTAACCACTTGTAATCCACCTTTTTCTTTTTGGCTAGGTGGTTGGCTAGGCCCTCCTCCAGCCACTTAGGAATGGCGCCCTTATATTTTTGATAGACAATGACGTGCACGAGTTCGTGGGAGAAGACTTGATCAAAGTTGTCATTGGTGACTTTGGGTCCTAAGTGAATGGTGGAACCCTTAGAGTTACTGACGGTGACAGCTGTGACAAATGGCCCCAGAGAGTGAGCTTTTGTAAAGGCATCGACGTCTTTATAAAAATACACAGGGACTCTGCGAATGGACCACTCCAGATCTCTTTGAATGCGGCGGATGGATTTTTCCGCTCGATTGCGCTTTAACCAGTTAGGGGCGTTGTAAATATAAGCAGCATTGGTCTCAAGACGCTCAGGAGTGGCGGCGGCCTTCAGAGGGGGGAGCAAAAACATCAGGGCGAGGCTCAGAGCGCAGTAAATAGGTGCTAGAGGTTGATGACCCATGGGAATCTCCTTTTTATCTTTCTGCGTCAGTAGGAAACGTCGGTTCAGCTTGCTTTTCTATTCTGATTCGATATCTTTTCATGGATTTCATCATCTTTCAAAGGGGGAGAGAGCAAAATGTTTTTAATTATTGTATCTTTATTGGTTTCTTATTCGGCGAACGCTTTTGAGGGGCAACCTAAAGAAATCATGATTATGCCTCATTTCGCGTCAAAAATAGCAATGACTTTTGCGGACTTAAAAGTCTCTGATCTTAAGCAAGATAAGTTCACTTGCCGTCAAAGTCACTGTGATGTTCTGGCCACGGTGGAGGCCGATGTGATGGCTGAAGTGGGTGATGTTCAGTGGCGCGCCAAATATGCTCGAGTGACAGTAGGGCGTGATGGACAATTTCAAACCCCCATTCAGTCCAGTGCTATCATCTTTGAGGAAGTAGAAACCGGTAATCGTTTGACGATGGCCATTCGCGAAAATGATGCTGAGAATCGATCATTGTGTTTTGGCAAAGTGGGCAACAACGGCCGTAATTGCACAAGTTATAAAGTAATGAGCAATTACTGATTGAGATACCAGAATATTCAAAGAGGGGGCGGAGACCCGCAAACGCTGAGCTCATGAGCCTGGACATTATCTTTTTATCCTATAACGAAACCAATGCTGATGAAAATTGGCAAGCTCTTAAGGCTCGGTTCCCCTTTGCCAAACGAGTTCATGGCATTAAGGGTTTAGCTTGTGCCCATAAAGCCGCTGCAGAGGCCAGTGACACAGAGTTTTTCTTTGTGGTGGATGGAGATAATCGTATTTTACCGGAGTTTGAGTTTTCCACGCAGAATTTAATCCTGAAACCTGACACAATTTATGTCTGGCGTTGTCAAAACCCTGTCAATGGTCTTACCTATGGTTATGGAGCTGTAAAGCTTTACAATAAACGACTTTTACAAAAGCGTTATGAAGGTCGGTTTGTGGATCTCGCCTCTTCGGTGACCGAAAAGTACTGTATTGTGGATAAGGTCGCTTCTGAAACACATTTTTATTGTACACCTGAAGAGGCCTGGAGAGGTGGATTTAGAGAGTGTGCGAAGCTGGCATCGCAAAAAATTCATCGGCAAAAAAATGATGAGACATTGGAGCGTTTGAACATTTGGTGTGAAAGGGCCCCTCGCTATGTGCCTAATAGCCAATGGGCTCTTTTAGGAGCTCGTCAGGGGCGGGACTTTGGTAAGACGGTATTGATTGGCAAGGGTGATTTGAAGAGTATCAATGATTTTCATTGGCTTCATACAAGATTTATCGAGGTATTTCGTGAGAATCATAGATTTATTTCTGTAGTGATCCCCACCCATAATAGGCATAAGGACCTATTGAGATTGTTAAAAAGTCTTAAGGCTCAGTCTCTTGAGACGTCTTTTTTTGAAGTTTTAGTTATTAGTAATTTTCAAGATTCCGAGTTGGAACATAAAATTTTTGTGCAGCAATATCCTTTTCATGTCCAAATAGAAAGTGTGGGAAAGCTGGGTGTGAATAGTGCTCGGAACTTGGGACTTGAAAGGGCTCGTGGTGAGATCGTATTTTTTTTAGACGATGACTGTGAGTTGATTGACAATGATCATTTAAAAAAGCTGAGAAGTCAGCATTTATATTATGAGAATGCTCTTGCTATTGGTGGTGGATATGAAGTTCCTGAAGGTACAAATTATATTTCTAGGGTTTATCATTATCTGGCCAGTTTTTGGTTTGATGCCCAATCTCGGCAAAGCTCCCAGGCCCTCAACCTATTGGGTGGCAATGTTTCTTATAAACTCTCCAAACTGAAACAGTATCATCTTAAGTTTGATGATAGTATTGTGTTTGGGGGGGCTGAGAGTGAGTTTCACACCCGACTCATTGCAAAGGGGTTTGAATTAAGAAACACCAGCCCCAGTGTTCGACATCATTTAAAAATGGGGTTAAAGAGTTTTTACCGTAAAGCCTTTATGCAGGGAATGGGGGCCGAGAAGATCGCCGGTGATCGAGGTAAAAAAAAGGCTGATCATGGGAGCCCTCGGGGAACTTTGAAATATATTTTTATGCGCTATCATTATGACCGAGTTTTTAACAAAGGTCGAATATTTGCTCGTAAAAATCCTGCACCCTTTGAAAACCTACCCTATCAAAATGAGGGTTGGCGACTGTTTTTTCAAAATTCGGTATTGGCCGCCTTCTTTTTGCCCTACGGGCTGGTGATGAAGGGGTTTTGGTTTTTATATCAAATGATTTATGTGAATGTGGTGGTGCAAACATTTTGGCTGGGTTACAAGAGCTGTTTGATCTCCTGGGGATTTTTAAAGCGCATGGGTATTTTCACGTATTGGCGGGGAGTCAAACTGCGGGAGCTTGTGAAAAGTCATATGAGCAAAATATATTGGAGGGGTTATCATCACTCCTTAAAGGTTCGTGGACATATAAAACGTCAATGTATCTTTATTTACTGGAAAATTTATCCAGTCAGTAGCTATTTAAAAGGGCAGTGGAAAAAATACTCTATAAAAACCTATTGGTTTTTGTATTATATGAAAAAGCAGTTTTATAAAGATATGCAAAAGAAATTGCAGCTTTGGTATTTTGGAGTTGATACCAACAACTTGCCAAGAAGTTTCAAGTTAGCTGACAGTCCCAGCATGTATCTTCCTGTGAGTGGGCAGTGCACGTCTTCTTGTAGTTACTGCCCTCAACTAAAAGCGCGCTGGAACCTTAAGGGGTCCATTCCTAAGCCTGAGATCTCGCAGCTGAGCGCTATGGGTTATAATAGTGTCACATACCCATGTAATTTCTTATCACTGGAGCTGTCAGAACAAGAAGAGTGGAGCCGTCAATATCAATCTCTTGGTCAGGAAATTGTCATTAACCCAGATTTCGTGGATCCTGGAAAAAAGGCCTCTGTTCAGAAAATTATGAACTCCCTTGAGAATCTGGGTGACATTAAAGTGTTACTATTATTTCGTCATGGACGAGTGTTTCATTTATTGAGACAAGCTTTGAAGTCTTCAAGAATATCCTATCGCATATTATTTGTATTTGATGTCAGTGGAGATCCCAAAAAACTGTATCAGTCTCTTCCCATAGATGATTGGGGACGGATTCAGTTTCTTAATTCTTCGTCTCAGTCTCCTGAGGTGACAGATGATCGCAATCGAAAATTAGCACCTAAAGTAGGGCGAGCCATTAAGCAGTTTCAATGGAAAGATCAGAGTTTTTGGCCACAGACGAGTCATGTGCATTACCCGTTTTTGGTCAGCGAAGACTCTAAGGCGGCTGTTTGGGTTTATGGAACTATCAGTTGGCAATCTTCTGCTGTAGAAACGATGTTTGAAATCCCCAAGTATTCGATAGTGGTGCCTGTGCGTTATCAGATTGATCACGCTTGTAAGGTTCTGACTAACTTAGCTCATCAGCAGTATGACAGTCATGACTTTGAAATTCTATTTGTGGATGATGGTAATGACGAGGAATTAGCAGTATCCATTGAGCAGGCCTGGAAGGACATTGGAGAGCCTCCTTTGAACATACGGGTTGTTCGTTATCCAAGAGATACAGAAATGGGGTATGATACTAATTATCGGGCTGGACAGGCTCGAAATATGGGTCTGCGTTTTGCCAAAGGAGAGCGGTTGTTGTTTGTGGATTCTGATATTTTGATTGCGCCAGATCTTTTTCAAAGACTCGATAAGAGCCTCACTGATAATATGATTATTCAGTTTCCGAGATACATGTTAACAGAAGATGCAACCAGAAGTTTTTCAAATTATGAATCCATAAAAATGAATCAGCACACGTACCCTCAAAGTGAGTACTGGGAGGAGTTCAAAAAAACTGATAGATGGATGAATTTAAAGAATTATTGGAAATACACTTGCACCTACGGATTGTGTTTGACCCGGAAAACTCTTTCAACGACGGGCCCTTTTCGCGCCGATTTTATATTCTACGGATTTGAGGATGTGGACTTAGGGTATAGGTTATTTCAACGAGGAGGGGAGTTCTTACTTCTGAAGTCACCAGTATATCATTTATACCCCGATCAGAATCACTCATTTCATTTTGATAAAGAGAAACGCTATCAGGCCCTGTCGCGATCGGCGTCTATTTTTTTTCAGAGAAATATGGATTTAAATTTTTATTTTGATCTCAAAGGTTTTCTCAACCGCCCTTGGCATATTCGTCTGAGAAAACCCTATTATACATTTAGGTATCATGCCCGAAAAAAGTTGCCCATGATTTTTGGCTCCCCTGAGGCATGAACCTTAGACCTTTGTCGCAATTCCACTGTCAAATATTCAGTCAACCCCATATTTGTCCGAGAAAACAAAAAAAGGGGTATGCTATGATTAAAAAAATCGTATTCACTTTGATGGCTGTGACATTTGTGGCTTCTTGTGCAACTCATCCAGAAGTGGGAGAGGACAACAAGCAGAACCGGCCGGAAAACATAGATTCAGAGATCACATTTGAGGGTGCCAGTAGTGCGGATGAGGATCCGTTCTTTAGTGAACCCATTGAAAGTGTGTCACCTCAGACAGCAGAAGAGGTCAACTTGCCAGAACCAACTCCAGAGCCTGCGGACTCTATGGAGCCTACTTTTGCTGATCAGTCAGCTCCTGAAGAGGAGTATGAAGAGCCGGAGTCAGAACCCGTGGATGCATCTTCTCAGCCTGTGACTTATAAAAAACCGGCATCTGTTCATGTCTCTGATGCTATGAGAACTCCTGGATCTGACTGTTCTTTGAGATCTTCACCGGGAACTGATGGTAAGCGTTTAGGTGTTGCTAAAAAAGGTCGAAAGATTTGGACAGAAAATCATGATACTGGATGGTTTAAAGTTTATCGTAAAAAAGGGCATGCGTTTGTCAGTAAAAGCTGCTTTTGAAAAATTTTATGTTTGGTTTAAATACTGACCTGGAATGGTGATTAAATCTGTTGGTGAGTCCAGGTCTTTGCTTGATCGAGTGTCCATTGGTCCTCAACATCTGTGCCGTCTGTTTGCCGGGCGTTGCCACATCCACAGATGGTGAAAGTATCAGGATTGCCATTGGCCCAGGTGCAAAGGGCAGCACTCCACAGGTCACAGGGAGAGCCAGTCATTTCTCGACAGGGAAAGCCGGTGCTTGAGGCAACTCCACAATATCCCGCACCAGGGCTAGAGTTAACCTGAACTCCCTGGTTTCCAGCACTGACTCCGGCCCCAATATAATTGTTGGGGGAGGTGGGAGCCGTGGAGCCAACGTTGATTCCAAATCCCAATCGGTAGTAAAGATCTCCATTAACCGCAACACCTAAGTTTCTCCAATCGCCAAAATACTGGTTCCACTCTGAGTGAAAATTCCTCATTCCCGTGTAAAGAACATTCATGTGGGATTTGGCTTGATTTTGACGGGCCTTGAATATCATATTGCGAAAACTCGTCACTCCAATAGAGGCGAGAATCCCAACAATGGTGACAACCACCATTAATTCAATAAGAGTAAAGCCCATATGGTCCCATCGTGATTTCACACTTCCAATTGTATCACAGGCCTTCGGTCATTAGATACTCCACAGGTCATTAAAAGGTTATAGACTTAAAGCCTGGTAATGAGAGTAAAAATGGGCCATGTACCAAATTGAGTCATAACTCCGTGGATCGCACCCTTTCGACGTTACGCGGCATTGATTTGGAGAAAAATGCTCTGTTCATTTCTGCAAACATATGGTCTAAGGGGTTCGTTAGTTACCCAAGTGGTGACTCGCACTGTACAAATTAAATGGTTATTGGGTTTCATTCGTTGAGGGCCAATAACGACTATTCAAAATTTATGGAGGTGGAATGAAACAAATTATTCAAACCATAATTATGGCTCATTTTGTATTTTCTGTGAACGCATATGCACAAAATATTTCTTCTGATTTTAAGCTTGATAAAAAAGCACCCAACTCTGAAGGCTGTTTTAGCGAACTGACACTTTCTTATGATGAGACGGATAAGGTTCTTCAGTTTTCAAAAGCATTCGGTGATGGATCTTCGATTATTTATTCTGACTATTACTTTACTCAAATCAACGATCCAAAGTTTGCATCTTATTACTATGGAGCTACGGGAGCCTCATACAGTTCTTGGGAAGAAAATCAGTTCACTAAGAGCAGTAATAATATTTTTGCATTTAAGTCTTTAGTGCAGCATAGAGGCTTTGGTTCAAACGGGTTGATTCGGGAGTTTCAACTCCTATTGAACGGCGAAGAAATGTACTTTTCGGATGTAATAACTATTTCCAACCCGGATTCACAAATAGAATGCTATTATCGTAAGAGTTATTAAATCTCAGCTCTTGGGCTTGGGAGAGAAGAGAGTCAGTGTCATCTAGTCCCAGTATCTCAGATTTTTATTGGGGTATTGGGGTCTAGCAGGTCTATTTTCATCCTTTTTTAGCTTTGTAGCGATATCCACTGGAATCCCAGAGGCTACTTCACGATCTTTTTCTAGGCAATACGGAGCTCTTACTTTCTTTTGATAGTATCATATGATACTATCAAAGCATGAAGCCTCCATATAATATTACCAATAAAATCATAAACTTAATAGCCAAAATCACTGAGGAGCTGGGAAAAATCGAGGGGAATAAATGGGTTTCACCTGGGCCCAAGTTAAGAAAACAAAATAGGATTAAAACCATTCAGGCCACATTGGCCATCGAAGGAGGTACTTTAACTATAGATCAGATTACGGCAGTCCTTGAAGGTAAAAAAGTTTTTGGATCTAAAGAAGAGATTATTGAAGTTCAAAATGCAATTGAGCTTTATGAGGGTTTACTTTCTTATAAGCCCTACTTAGTGAAAGACTTTCTTCGGGCCCATAAAAAGCTGATGGCAAAGCTTGTTGAATCAAATGGAGTGTTTCGAGATAAAAATGTAGGAGTACTAAAGGGGAGTAAAGTTTCTCATGTGGCTCCTAAGCCAAGATTAGTTCCTGAACTTATCGAAAACCTTTTTAAGTGGGCCAAGTCTGAAAAAGAACTCCATTCACTTATTAAGTCTTGTATTCTTCACTATGAAATTGAATTCATTCATCCCTTTGAAGATGGCAACGGGCGAATGGGAAGATTTTGGCAGACTGTAGTGCTTGCAGGATATGATCCTATCTTTGCTTATCTACCAATTGAGTCCTTAATAAAAGATAATCAAAAAAAATATTATAATACTTTAGAGAAATGCGACAGAGCAGGAAACTGCACTGAGTTTATAGAATTTACTTTAAATTTAATTTTAAAGTCATTAAAAGAGTTTTCAGAAAATCTCTCTGGCCTAGTTGTGGATTCATCTGGGCGGCTTGAGAAGGCAAAGAGTTTCTTTGGAGATAAGCGCTTTTCTCGAAAAGACTATATAACTTATTTTAAGAATATTTCCTCGGCGACAGCAAGTCGGGATTTAAAACAAGGTGTTAGTGATGAAATTCTTAAAAAAGAAGGAAAAGCTAATCAGACAAAATATCGATTTAAGAGCATCGAGACGAAATATTGCACGGGAAACTAATTTTTTAAAATTCAGCCGCACGAAATCTAAGACCAGAGACTACTACATTAATTAAAGGCACTCATATTCAACTTCTGCAATCGCTGACATCGGCGGGTTTGGTGATGAAATAGAATACTCTATAGATCTAACTTCAAAGTTCTCTCCTCCACAAAGATCGACAACTTCAGAGAGGGCATCTTTTAGAGCCTCAAGCTCGGCACTTTTTTGACCAATAATATTGGCAACTTTAGAATGCGTTAAAAAATAACTAGCTTCACCTACCGCTATTTCTTCATTAGCCAAGGCTGAGTTCGATAAAAATAAACCAGTACCACAAATATATACTATTAAAAATTTTTTCATTTTCTTCTCCAAAAGTTTGTAAAGTTCAAAACTTTGTCTCTAGAAGAGAATTAACTCAATTTATATATAAATAGAAATAGAAAAATTAGTTTTTTGTGATAGTTAATTTTTATGCTTAAAAAATAAAAGAGTCCTATCTAGACCAACTGTATATAAACCCCAATTATTCTCAGTACGGAAAACAAATGTCTAAAGCCCCAGATTGCTCAAATAAACGGAGACTTAGCTGACCAAACAACATTTTTCTGAGTAATAGTCTGTACTTTCATGAAATCATTCATGATTCAAGTCCCATCCCCGAAGCTAGTCAAATCACCATCTGGAGATTCAAAAGTTCTATATTTCCATACTTGGAAAGTCTTGCTTTATACCGATCCGGTTTGAATTTGCCCCTTTCATTTGGTTGTGAGCTGAGCATAGGATTTGGAGATTTTCTGGCTCAGCACCTCCGCCCCTCGCGACGGGAATGCAATGATCAACTTGTAGAAAATGGGTGGATTCACAACCTGGGAACTCACATTTGTCCTTGGATTTCTGCAATAGATGGTTTCTTAATCTTTGGCTCACAAAACGAGGGTTCTTGGACTTGGATTTCTTAAAGTCGACGTTTTCAAAACGTTTGAGTTCTTTATCAATCATTTGTTCTAGCAAATCGTTGAAATTTCCCTGATGACTTTTCAGCATCTTAAGTCTTTCCAGCTTTTTATTTTGT
>JAUILT010000111.1 GCA_030432925.1 Bdellovibrionia bacterium
AAGCTTTGAGACTGGCCGAAGAAAGAGCGAATTTGAGAGACCTCGAGATCCTGCTCGAAGCGGAGGATCTGGCGGAGATCGATCGTTTGGAAAAAGAGCTCAAGAACAGAACGTCTGAAGCCGCCTATGACTTTGATTATACCGGTTATGATGTCAATGACTCACTCTCCGTGGAAGCTCCCTCCATACATGCTTTAACGGCTCATATAGGGTTTCTTTATTTGATTTCTGAGCGTCTTAGCCTTGTATTGGATGTGGGTCTAGTAAAGCCCATTGTTGCCAAGGTAGATGTGACCGCCCATGGAGTTACGGCAGCTACAGCCGCACACATTGAAGCTGATCTATCGACTTACCTTGAAGATGTGGTGGTTTCTGAAATGTTTGTACCTACCGGGAGTATTTGGCTGAGTTATTTATTTTAGGGACAGTCTCCTAAAAAGTTCAAAATGGATCGGTATAAATGAAAACGAAATAATAAAAAAAACCCTCTCTTTTAGAAGAAAGCCTTATTATTACTTATAGTTAGGCTTGTTGAAAGCAAGTTGAAAACAAATTCTCTTTGAAACTCACACTGGTATTTCCGAAAATAGAAGTGTGATTATTTGTCTCTGCCATGGCATTACAGAACAGGACCTGGAGGCTTCTATAAGTCCTCATGAGCCGGTGTTAGAAAAGCTTCAGGCTTGTACAGGGGCTGGTACGGATTGTGGTAGTTGTATTGGGAAAATCCAAGCTTATGTGGAGCGACAAAAAACTCAGGTAGCTACGACAGTTGCTGAGCCAGGTAGTTCTCAACCCCAATCTTCTGAATAACCTCCAGCTGAGCTTCTAACCAGTCAATATGCTCTTCTTCACTAGAGATGATACTTTCTAATAACTCTCTTGAGGTGTGATCTTCTGCATCCATGCAGGCTTTGAGAGCCTTTTTAAGGTCCACATGGCCTTTGAGTTCCATATTGAGATCGGCTTTCAGTTGTTCGGGAACCGTCTCTCCAATGTTGAGTGTCCCCAACTTTTGTAAATTGGGAATACCTTCAAGAAATAAAATACGATCAATGAGTTCCTGAGCATGTTTCATTTCATCAATGGACTCTTTATAAATCTTGCCTCCAATTTTTTCGAAGCCCCAGGACTGGCACATACGAGCATGTAAGAAATACTGGTTGATTGCTGTCAGTTCATTAGTGAGAATAATATTTAGTTGTTTGATGACTTCAGCATTGCCCTTCACTTGAAAGCCTCCTCCAGAAAAATAAATCGATATAACTGGTCGCGACATTAGCAGAACTGTGAGGAGAAACCAACGGTATTTGGGAGAGATTCTTATGCATGTGGCCATTCTTCTAAAACGTTAAACCCTGGGCCCGTAGTTTCTTTAGCTCTTGGATGACATCGTGAGATTTCGGGTTGATCCGGTAGGCTTGAAGAAAAGCTTCTTTGGACTTTTCGAGTTGTTTGATATGAGCATACACTCGGCCACGATGAAACTGAGCTGCAAAGTGATTGATGTTAATTTCTGCAGCCTTATTCAGATGTAGAATGCTTTTTTCAATCTGTCCTGAATTCAATAAAGCAGCTCCTAAATTGTAGTGCATATCGGCGTAAGTGGCTGAAGAGCCCGCTGTGAGGTGAGGCTTATTTTTGAGAATTTTTGTGTAATGCTCAATAACCTTAGAGTACATTTTTTGTTTGAAGTACACCACTCCTAGATTACTTTGGGCTGCTGTATAGTCGGGTTTGATTTTTAAAGCCTTTTTGAAATACTCCTCTGCTGGGGGGAATTCACGAGCTCGCAAATGAACCAGACCCAGGTTATTGAGTGATAAGTAGCTATCTGGGTTTACTTGCAAAACTCGGGCAAATAGTAGGGCATTATTCATCCAGTGGCGTGTTTGTTGAAAAGATACAACCACAAGAGTCACGGCTATAATTCCAGTGGCCGTTTTTAGATTTTTCTCATTCATCAGATGAACCAGTGATACGAGAATCAAGCCCAGCCCTAAAAAAGGAATAAAGTATAAATAGCGATCAGCTACAGTGCTCATATTTTGATACTCAAAAGGAATAAAGCCTAAAACTGGAAATAGCCCCAATAAAAAGATAGAGCTGGCGCATAATAAAGGCACATTTTTTTTGAATAGTGAATATGCGAGTAAGATTATTGGAATCAACCCCAACCCTACATAGAGAAAGAGGCTGTCAGAGGACAGTGCCACACTGGGACTCATGCCATAGTCTGGTGCTAGGTCAAGGGGTAGGAAGATCTTGACGATGTAAAATCCAAGAGCATGAAGAGCAACTAACGGATACTCCCAAATTTCCAAGTCAAACTCTAAACGGACGTTGGGCTGAAGAGACTTAGTCATCCAAATAACAGGAACTATGGAAGCAAAGAATAAGATCAGAGGGCGTAGATGTTTTTTATCATTTATCCAAAAAGCAACGAGCACAAATAAGACGGCGGGTAAGACCACGACACTGGGTTTCGAAAAAAGAGACAGTAAAAAAAATAAGAAACTACAAAATAGCACTAGCTTGTGCTTTTTCTTTTCTACGGATCCTTGAAACAGCCAGGGGATTTTGTGATTTTGAACAGTCTTCTGGAGGTTATTTTTAGCTCTTTTTTGTTTGCGCGATTTTTTAGGGGAGAGAATATTTGATTGATAGTATCTGAAAAACAAAATCACACTGATGAGTGCGAGAGTCGTGGAGAGCACATCTTTTAGGCCACTGGCCCAGGCAACAGGTTCTACTTGAAGGGGGTGGATAGCAAACAACCCAGCTGCCAGGGCTGCTAAAAAGTATTGAGCTTTAAAGTTTTCAAACTCTGAGCGCAGAGCTAAAAGGTAGAGAAATAGTTGAAACATGAGGCAAGTATTAAGAATATGCAAAGTTAAATTGGTCAGGTGAAAGAGGTGCGCAGAATATCCGCTGATGGGGTGTTTCAGCCCAATATATTGAGTCAATTCGGCCAAAAATGTCCAGGTATTGTAAATAATAGGAATGTAAAGGCCATAATAGGGTTGTTGCCAGAAAAATTTTAGATGCTTGAACGACAGAGTATTAACATAATTATTGGACCAGATATGTTTGGAGTCATCCAGAGCAATAAAGTTAAAGAATACAGTTTGCCCAAATACAACGAGAATTCCTGCAATTAGAATCACAGTTAACGGCAGCGATCGAGAATTTTTTATACCCTCAAACATGCTGTTAGTATCCAAATAGTTTTTTTCTGATAATCAGGTCACGAACCTGAGAGGGAACTAATGTTTCCCAGCCTTTATCTTTATTTTCTAACATTTTACGAACATCTTCTGAGTGAATAGAGGTATCCACGTCATCGCAATTTGCAATATCCACAATATGTCCTGTTTCCATGAGATATTTGTACAAATGAGTAGTAGAACCCTCTGGAAAGTAGCTTTTGGATGTTAAGCAGGTTTGATTGTCTTTAAATGGAAATACCAACATTAGAGATTTTTTGTCAAATAACCGGCTGAAGGCCTCAAGAATGCCGCCTTCAAGATCTATGTAGTGATTTGCATCAAGAATTTTATCGAGTAGTGTGGCTCCAACGACCATAGCAATGGTCTCTTGAGTGCATGTGCGTAAATAATTTTTTAACTGATAGAATAAATTGAAATTAGAAAGTAGAACATTATAGCCCAGTTCTGTAATAGTATCCACTCGATCAAGAAAGTCTTTCTCTTCAAGGTCTCCATTTTCTTGTAAACTTAGCATGGTCATTTCTAGAAATACCTTCGGGTTTCTTTTACACTCGGTCAAATCACAGAGTTGATTCTTACTTTTTTTTAGAATTTGTAGATGAGTATTTGTCACCGGTCGAAAGGTTCCTCGCATTACAAGTGCCGGTGTTCCATAAAGCTCATCAGCGAGTAGTTGAACATGTCCCTTTTCATCAAACATGACTGCCTCTGTGTGCCTTTGTTTTACCAGTTCCAGTGAGGCCAGGCGGTTATCGATGTCTTTTAAGTCTTCACCTTGAAAGCGGATCATATCAATTTCAATACGGCGATTATTCAAGCGGTCAAGAAGGCTTTTTATGAATAAAGAAAGATTTTCGTTGTGAAAATAGGCAGCATAGATAAGGTTGACTCCAAGGATAGCCAAAGCCTCTTGTTGTTGTAATCGTAGAGAGTCCCATAGTCGTACATGGATAATGATTTCATTACAGAAGCCTCCCACATGCTTTTGAAACCTTAGCCCTATCCAACCATGACTTTCTGTAGGGCCTCTTTTGCGATTGGCAGTGGTTACAGTATCGGCAAAGGCAAAAAAACGTGAGTTTTCACCGCGGCAGGGTTTGAGTCGCTGTTCAAGAAGTTCGTATTCATGCTCAAGCATCCTTTCCACCCGATCCATACATACGTAGCGAGAAGACTTTCCGTAGATTTCATCACTGATGGTCATATCGTAGGCTGACATGGTTTTGGCAATGGTTTTGGAGGCAAGTCCTGCCTGAAAGAATTGGCGGGCCACCTCTTGGCCGGCACCAATTTCAGCAAATGTTCCATAAATAGTTGGATCCAAGTTGATCTTCAGGGCTTTTTTTTCGGTACTCTCTTCGTAGGAACTCATATCAATACTATAAAAGGGAAGATCGATATTTGTCACCCGAGCAGAGAGGACTGGGCTTAGGGGCTGCTTTCTTTTGCAGGCCTTTGGTTTTGCTCAACGGAGAGTTTTGCCAGTTCGCGGGCTCATGAGTACAATGGGGTCATGACGCTTTGGTTTTTTATGGGGACGGCTGGGGAGCTGATTAAAGTTTATCCACTGCTTCGGTTAGCTGAAGAATCTGGGCTTTCTTGGTGTGCTGTACACAGCGGACAAAGTGGCATTAATTATTGGAAGCAGTGGGATGATTTTCGACTTCCGCGGAAAAGGTCTTTTAGCACAGGGGTTAGTAAAGAAGATTTGACTTCGCCCAGGTCTGCTATGAAGTGGTTTTTTCAGTCAGTAATGGTTTCAAAAAAACACCTTATTGAATCTTTAAGAATAGAGCCTCCACATTTTGCAAAGGATCTATTTTTTGTGCATGGGGATACTTTATCGACATTATTGGGAGCTACTTATGCTCAACGTTTGGGTATGAGGTTGATACATGTGGAGGCAGGCTTAAGGTCTCGAGACTTGTTTCAGCCATTCCCTGAGGAAATAAATCGCCGATTGACTTCGGAGATGGCTCACTGGCATATGGCTCCTGATGAGACGGCAAAGTATAACCTTTTGAAAGCTGGTTTCGAGGATAATATTATCAATACACGTGGGAATACGCTACTTGATACCATTCGAAGAGTTTTGACTGACTCGGAGCCTGAGGGCTTTCAAAAACCCTCTGGCCAATATGCGGTGGCTAACCTTCATCGGCATGAAAATCTATCATCAGAAAAGCGCTGGAAGCGATTGATGGAAGCGGTTTTTATTGCTCAAAAAAAGTGCCCTGTGTATTTTTCAATGCATGCTCCCGTCGAAGCTAAGCTCAATGCAGATATTGAGTCTAGGCAAAAACTTTTGGAGGCTGGCGTTCAATTGATGCCACGCATGAAGTTTACTCACTTTATTCGACTTTTGAATGGAGCTCAGTTTGTATTGTCCGATGGAGGGAGCAACCAAGAAGAGTGTTTTTATCTGGGAAAACCCTGTTTGATCTTGAGAGAGACTACCGAAAGAGTTGAGGGGCTTGGTAAAAATGCAGTCTTAAGTGGGTTTAATATTAAAACCATACGCAAATTTATCGAAAATCCAGAAGCCTTTAAAAAACCTTCTGTGGATTTATCTGTTCAACCATGTAATATAATTTTTGAGTCTTTGGGACTTATCCCAAAAGTCCAGAAAATTCAAACAGGGTTGGTGTAAGTCCATTAAGGAGAACCTGTGCATACGCTAGAAAGAGACACTCTTTATCATGGTGTTACACACGTGCACGTTGAGAAGGAAGTTATTTATGAATCCATTGATGGAATGAAAACAATAATTCCTTATAGCAGTGATTGGAATAAGCTACTTGTTCAAGTTTCGGGTGGGCTCGATAGCACCCTTATGTTGTACCTCACCTTAAAAGCCTTTAAGAGGTTAAATTCTAAAGTTTTAATTCAACCTCTTAGCTTGGAAGTTCCTACCAAAGCAAAAAACTTGAGCAGTGTCAGGGCCGTTTTACAAAAAATGCAGGAGCTCATTGATTATGAGTACTTGTTGCCAAACCTTGAAGTTCAAATGCCTCTGGATCATGCTGGAATAGATAAGAAGGACCGTTTCTTTAAAGATACTATTAGAAATCTATTTAAAACTGATTCCGTCAGTTTTGAGTTTAATGGCAATACAAAAAATCCGCCTGAGCAAGCAAGGAGTTTCTTTCCTCATGATGAGTTCAGAGAACTTAAACGAGATCATCGATCCACAATTTATAATATAGCTGTAAGCGCAAGCCCCCATGCTCTGAACAATAAAAAAGGGATTGTTTATTTATATAAAAAAGAGGGTCTCCTCGACGAGTTAGCTCCACTTACAGTCTCTTGTGATATTAACCTGGACGAAGCGGAGCAAAGGCATTTACCCATTCCTTGTGATCACTGTTGGTGGTGCTATGAGAGGAGGTGGGGGTTTACTGCAAATGGTTTTACTAATGAAGAGTTTGATCGAAAATACAAAGGCCATTTTGTCGATCTCTTCTAGTCGAGCCTATCCAAAGCGGATCAGTATAACAAAGGTCCACTGAGAGAATCACAGATCAAAGAATTTTTTTGACTGTGTGAGACAGCTGCCGAGTCCGTGGGGAGAGCCAGAGATTGGATCTGGGGCAATTTTGGAAACTTGGCATGAAACCCCACCAACCAAATATACGGACCAAATATACGGAGAGGCGCTCTTTTTTGTCTTTTGGAGGCTCCAATTTGCCATTTGTTAGGAGGCAGAGCTTCTGAAAGGGCTTTAAATCTCCGTACAAGTTGAAATTTTTACAAAACCTTTGTCACCATTATTGCAATTGAAAAGGCGTGTCAAAAGTGTTATAAACACGGCCGGATCTGTCAGAAAAACCATACAGATCCTTATCTTTAGTATCGGAGGACGTAGATGGTGACCTTCAAAGTGGGTGACAACGCTGTGTATCCTGGCCATGGGGTCGGTGAAGTCATGGCTGTTGAAACTAAGGAAATTATGGGATCAGAGCATTCCTTTTACTCTATCCGGATTATTGAATCTGGGATGAAGATTATGGTTCCGACCAATAATGCGGAATCTGTGGGACTCAGACCCATTATCTCTAAAAAAGAAGCTGCCAAAGTCCTTGATATTCTTACAGAAACGAACGTCAAAATAGACAACCAGACCTGGAACCGTAGATATCGTGAGTATATGGAAAAGATCAAAACTGGTTCTGTCTATGAGATTGCAGAGGTCCTCAGAGACCTGTTTGTTCTTAAAGTAGACAAAGAGTTGAGTTTTGGTGAGCGGAAAATGCTCGATACGGCTCGAGCTTTACTGTTGAAAGAGCTGTCTTTGGCTACCAGCAAAGCGGAGTTAGAAAAGCAGGATAAAGTCGCCGCCATCTTTGGTCTCAACGAAGAAGATGGAAAACCTGCACAGGCGTGATTGTGATTCAATTCTTAAAGAGTTAAAAAACCCGGATATTTTATCCGGGTTTTTTGTCTGCTAGCCTGAAAGTGCAGACACTGGTAGACTTTTTGGTCTGGCGTGTTCAAATCACCCTAATTTCTCTACCAAAAAGGAGACCCCGTTAGATGACTCCACAAGTTCGTGTTCGATTTGCTCCCAGTCCTACTGGTTATCTTCATGTAGGAGGTGCAAGAACGGCCCTTTACAATTATCTGTTTGCAAAAAAACATGGTGGAAAGTTTTTACTACGGATCGAGGATACAGATGAGGCGCGCAGCACTCAGGAATCCATGAATATGCTTATTGGAGACCTGCAGTGGCTGGGTTTGAACTGGGATGAAGGGCCCGACCCCATCACCCACCAGGACCAAGGAGGTAAAGGACCTTACCGGCAAAGTCTCAGAAAGAAGATCTATCATAAGTACGCAGATGACCTGCTTCAGCGGGGTAAGGCCTTTTATTGCTTTATGAGTGAAGATGAGTTGAATAAGCAACGGGAGGAGTTAAAGGCTGCGGGCAAGCCCCTTCAGGTGAAGTCTCCGTTTCGGAACCTTCCTTTGAACGAAGCACAAAAGCGTGTGGATGCCGGTGAGCCTGCCGTTATTCGATTTCGTGTGCCTGATGAGAAGTCAGAGTATCACCTTAAGGACCTGGTTCGAGGTGATGTCACATGGCCTGCCGACATGATTGGAGACTTTGTGATTGTTCGTGGTGGAGGCATGCCGGTTTATAACTTTGTCTGTGCCATCGATGATGCATTAATGCATATCACTCACGTTTTTCGCGGTGAGGATCACCTCAACAACACCATTCGGCAGTTGATGGTGCTGGAGGCTTTAAGTTTTCCGTTACCACAGTATGGGCACCTTTCTATGATTCTTGGGGAGGACAAACAAAAACTCTCTAAACGTCATGGGGCTACAAGCTGTTTTCAGTTTTTTGAAGATGGGTACTTGCCTGAGGCTCTTAATAATTTTTTGGCCCTTTTGGGCTGGAGTGATCCAGAGGGCCGGGAGATTCTCAGTATGGATCAGATGGTGGAGAGCTTTTCTGAAGATCGTTTGAATGCCGCTCCAGCCGTATTTGACAACACCAAATTGAAGTGGGTGAACGCCATGCACCTGAGAGCTTTGGATCCCAGTGATTTGTGGCGGCGCATCCAGCCTTTCTTGGAAAAGGCGGGTTTGAACCTTCCTG
>JAUILT010000112.1 GCA_030432925.1 Bdellovibrionia bacterium
AGTTGAGAGGCTGGCTACACAAGTGGACTCCTCTGAAGGTGTGGAATTTGTGCCAGCACTGACGGGTTTGGGAGCCCCTTACTGGGACCCTGAGGCCCGTGGTTTGATCACAGGTTTGACCCGAGGAAGTGGACGGGCCCATATTGCAAGAGCCACTTTAGAAGCTATGGCTTTGCAAAATGCTGATATTCTACAGGCCATGGAGAGGGACCTTGGAGCTTCATTATTAAATTTGAAAGTAGATGGGGGTGCCTCTGCCAACGATTTATTAATGCAATTGCAAGCTGACTATTTGCAAAGCCCTATCGTAAGGCCTCAAATGATTGAAACCACAGTAGCTGGAGCTGCCTACCTTGCTGGTCTCGGGGTGGGATATTGGTCATCATTGAGTGACATTCAAAACATCTGGAAAGCTGATAAAATATTTGAAGCATTGATTGATTCTGAACAACAAAAGGAGCGCATGCAGAGATGGCAATGGGCTATTCGCCAAGCTATGACTCGCTAGTCGATACGCCCTAGCAAGCCTGTTAGTGTTCAGCACTTTCCATGGTGCGGTTCCTGTGTTTTTGGGGAGTGTTCCCCCCCAACAGTTGTCGTAGGTCGTTCATTGATTTTATATAACTGAATTTAGCGCTGTTCTCTTTGAGTTCTTGATTCAAATGCTTTTTGTTAGAGTCTGGTAGAACAATGTGAGTAAAGCCCAGTTTTGAGGCCTCTCGGGCTCTTTCTAAAGCAAAATTGGCTGCACGAACCTCTCCAGTGAGACCAATCTCTCCAAAAAAGCAAATACTTGATGGCAAGGCTTTATTTATAGAGCTGGACAAAATAGCTGCCGCCACTGCAAGGTCGGCTGCTGGCTCAGAGACTTTTAGCCCACCAACAACATTAATAAAAACATCAGAATGGCTGGAGTTTAGGTTAAGAAACTTATCCAGAATTGCTAAGATCATATGGACTCGGTTGTAGTCATATCCTAGTGATGTTCTGCGCGGGTTGGCCATACTCGAGTTTATGGCGAGGGCCTGAATTTCACAGAGTAAAGGTCGCGTCCCTTCCATGGCGGCAAATACTGAACTGCCTATGGAGGAGGACTGTCGATCTTCTAGAAAAAATTCAGAGGGGTTGGAGACTTCTGTTAAGCCCTGGTTTTGCATTTGAAACACGCCCAGTTCGTTGGTGGCACCAAACCTATTTTTGATAGCTCTTAATAGGCGAAATTGATGGTGGTGATCACCTTCAAATGATAAGACCGTATCCACCATGTGTTCGAGAACTCGAGGGCCTGCGATATTTCCTTCTTTAGTCACGTGACCCACGAGGAAGATTGTCATACCCATATTTTTTGCCAATGACATCAAATGACCAGCACACTCCCTGACTTGGGAGACGGATCCCGGTGCCGATTGAATTTCGCTCATGTAGACAGTTTGAATGGAGTCAATGACGAGCACAGAGGGCTTTTTGGTTTTGGCCAGCTCGAGGATATTTTCTAATAGACTTTCGCTAACTATTTCTACATTGTTGGATCGAACACCTAAGCGTTGGGCCCTGATTGCTGTTTGGTGAACGCTTTCTTCTGCTGAAACATAAAGTACATTTTGGTTGTGGTCTGCAACACCGCCGGCCATTTGTAAGAGCAGGGTGGACTTTCCGATTCCCGGGTCACCACCGACGAGGATATAACTGCCATGCACCAGACCACCTCCCAGCACTCGGTCTAACTCTGAAAAGCCTGTGGAGACTCTTTGCTTTTGTGTCTCAGTAATAGTGTCAGAAAGTTTAACAGTTTTTAAGGTTTCACCTTTTTGGGTTTGACCAAGGGCCCAGCCGCGCCCTTGACTCACTGGAGTGGAGGACACTTGTTTTTCTTCTACTAGGGAGTTCCATGTTCCACACTCTGAGCAGCGCCCCTCCCACCGGGCTCTCTGGGAGCCGCATTCTTGACATACATAAATGGATTTCATTTTAGCCATAAGGATGACTTACACGGTCCTATAGGCGAGAGCAATTTAATTTTTTCTGAGCGGCGCTTCAGGACTTTCAAGGGTTTTCTGGTTAAACTGTTCAACAGGTTTACAGGCCTAAGGGTCCAAGTTCTAGTTGCAATAATAAAGTGTCTGGATTTGGGAGGGGCATTTGGAAATGTCCTTAAAAAGCCGATACCATGGATGAGGTGAGTGTGAGTCGGACATTTTTTGCAAGTACAGTTTTGACTTTGGCCCTTGGCCTGCTTGGGTCGACAGCACACACAGAGTCCGATAATCATCTGAACTCAGTGAAAACACTCGTTTCTATAGGTCAGGAGGATGCCGCTTTAGCTCTTGTTCAAAACTTGTCCTTAGACCAGTTGACGGAACAGAATAAGGCGCTGACTTTGTTTTCAAAAGGAATTCTGAGTTACAAAGCTCACAAGTGGGATCAAGCCAGGGAATCTCTGTTAAAAACTCTAGAGTTTCAATCACAGTTGGGTGCCTATATTCACTATTTTTTGGGTCTTACGGAGAAAAACCTTGGAAATGTTGGAGAAGCCAAAAAGCATTTTAATAAGGCACTTAAGGAAAAACCAGCACGGGAGTTTCGTTATGAAATTCGTTATGCATTGGGTGATATCGCCATGGCTCAGAGGCGTTGGAGAACTGCCTATAAGCACTTTCGCTACCTTCAGCGTCGATGGAAAAACTCTCATAAGTACCCTGTGATTTTAAAACGTCTTGTGGAAGTGGATATCTTTAGAAAAAAACGTTGGAGAGCTTGTCGGTGGGCAAGAAACCTATATAGAAATTTTCCAAGTAGTCAGGCTGCTAGAGAGTGGACAATTGACCTTCAGAATGTGGAACTGAATGGAAGAAAGTTGGGTTGCCTAGCCACCTTCAATGACCAAAAGCGACGCATTCGTCGTTTTCAGTGGGCTGGAGAGTCGCAAAAAGCCCGAGAGGAGATTGAAGTTCTATTGAAAAGGTCCAGATATGGGGCGCGCTACGAGGTGGATATTCTTTTGGCCAATTTTTTCGTTAATGAAGGTTTTGTTAAAGAGGCACTATCTGTTTTACTGCCTTACTACGAGAAAAAGAAAAATAATTTTGAATACCTGATGCTAGTGGGTAAAGCTTCGTCACGGGCTGGCGAGTTTCCCACAGCAGTGAGTGCTTATTATCGAAGTCATTTGATTCAGCGCAAGGGGCGCAATGGCAAAAATGCTTTGTTCAAAGCAGCGTTTCTTTCTTATCAGTTTCAGGATTATGATGGAGCTTTCCGAAAGTTTTCTCGGTTCAATAGACTATACCCCCGTTCTGGATTGACTAGAGATGCCCGTTGGCACATGGCTTGGATTAGGTATTTGAAAGGCGATTATGACGGTGCTGTGGTGGCTTTGACGGATGTGTATAAAAGTGCCAAGCATCGTCGATGGAGGTGGAGAAAGTATTCGCTGGACAAGATTCGTTATTGGTTAGCGATGGCTTATTATCGAAGTAATGATCACTCTCGGGCTCGAGATATTTTTGAGTCCATTGTGGAGGATGCCCCTATGGGGTTTTATGCTCAAGCTTCTCGTTCTCGGTTAGAAAAACTTCCAGATCCCCCGCCCTCATCTATTCGTGGTTTGGCATCAGCAGATCTTAATAGCACAGAGGAGCTTGCTGCTCTCAACTCGGAAGTTTTAGCACCTGATGATCAGGCAATGGCAGATTCTGACGATAGTGAAACAGAAGACGCCGTGATGGCTGAAGAAGAAGTTAAGGACGATCTGGTGGCCAATGAGGTACCTGTCAATGATGATGTGGAAGAGGTCGTTGTTGAAAGTGAAGAGGTTCAGCTTTTTCGTTCGGTTCGCTTTAAAGATCGTCTAGAGAGGGCCTTACAGTTGATTCAAGTGGGGCAATTTATGTGGGCTAAAAATGAACTTTATGAAATCGAGAAGCGCACGCGCAAGAGAGCCCACAGAGAAAAGTTGATCAAGGCCTATGAGTCTATTCTATCTTACAATCGCTCTTCGTATATCGCTCAGATTCATTTTTCAAAAGAGCGTCACTCTCAGGGCCTCAAAGAGGCTGAAGAAATGTGGAAGAGTGCTTATCCTCGGGCCTTCCAACAGGAGGTGAAGCATTTTTCACAGCAATTTGGTATTGAGAAAGAGTTCATCTGGGGGTTGATGCGGGCTGAAAGTCGCTACAAACAAGATATTTCTTCACCCGTGGGAGCTCGTGGTCTCATGCAGCTTATGCCTCACACAGCTGCTCAAGTGTCTCGTCTTTTAGGCGATGAGTCTTTTGACCCGGCCCTTTTGGTTTTGCCAGAAGTCAATATTCGGTTGGGCACTCGCTACCTACAAAGACTTGCTAAAAAATTCAAAGGACAGTTGCCTTTAATGGCAGCAGGTTATAACGCTGGTCCCCACAGGGTGGAGAGTTGGCTTGCGACTTTTGGGCATTTAGAAATGGATGAGTTTATAGAGCATATTCCCTTTGTGGAAACCCGTAAGTATGTGAAAAAAGTCACTCGCAACTACGGTGTGTATCGGGCTCTTTATAATGGCGATGGAGCCCCTCTGGCCTGGCTGCCTGAGTCGATTCAAGTTCCACCAGGAACGCGGCCTGTGGCCCGTGAAACCTGGGAGCAGCTTTAGGCAAAAGCTGACGCAAAGCCCCTAAAGCGCTCTTGACAGTGACCACCTCCCACAGGAGAACAGGACTTTCCGTGGAGGTATATATTATGAAGAACTGGAGACTCACATTGCTGGCGGCAGTGATTTTTGCTGCTGGATTGGGGTGCACAAAAAAATCCACCCAACATGAACATGGCCTGAATCCGGCGGAAACTTTGAGAATCAACCTACGTCAGGAACCTCCCTCTCTGGATTGGAGCAAGTCCACGGACACCACGAGTGCTCTGATTGAGTACAATATCATGGAAGGCCTCACTGAGTACAATTTGCAAGACCCTGAGTTGGGTCTGGTTCCTGCTTTGGCCTCAGAGTGGTCCTCTAATAAAGAGGCTTCTGTTTGGACGTTCAAGATTCGTGAGGGTGTGAAGTGGACAGATGGTCAGGTATTGACAGCTCAACATTTTGTGGATGGTTGGGAGCGCTTGTTGAAGCCTGCAACAGCTTCTGAGTATGCTTACTTTCTTTATTCTGTAAAAGGGGCTCGAGATTACAACGAAGGTCAACTAAAAGACTTTTCTAAAGTGGGTGTGAAAGCTATAGATGCCAACACTCTAGAGGTCACTTTGAAAGCACCTAAGTCTTATTTTCCCTATTTGCTCACTCACCACAGCACCTACCCCATTCGCATCGATGTGGTGAAAAAGCATGGAGACCAGTGGACCGAGCCTCAAAATATGGTGTCTTTGGGAGCCTACAAGCTGGCTCGATGGGAGCATGACAACATTATTGTAATGGAACGCAATAATGCCTATTACGGGGATAAGGCAAAGACCAAGTATATTCTGGGTTACATGATCAATGAAGATTCTACAGCATTGAACCTTTTTGAGGCCGGTAAAATTGATGTTTTAGATACACTTCCCTCCAGAGAAATGGCTCAACTCAGCAAGCGCCCGGAGTACAGGAAGGTTCCGACTCTTGGAATTTTCTACTTTGGATTCAATACCGAAAAACCTCCTTTCAATAACAAAAGGGTTAGAAAAGCCATCAGTATGGCTATTGATCGGGAGCAGATCACTCAGTTACTGGCTGGTGGACAGGAACCACTATCTGGTTGGGTGCCCAAGGGCATGTTTGGTCACGATGCTGATGCCGGAGTGAAGTATGATCCCTCTAAAGCACAAAAAATACTGGATGAGGCGGGGTTTAAAGATCGCAGCCAATTTCCAAAAATTCAGGTCAGCTTCAACACTAACGAAGATCATGCCCGGGTGGTGGAGAACCTTCAGGCTCAACTGAAAAAGAACCTGGGGATCACCGTTGAAGTGATCAACTCGGAGTGGAAAACCTATTTAAAGAGCGTTCAGACCAACCCGGCGAATATATTTCGCTTGGGCTGGGTGGCCGATTATCCAGATCCAGATAACTTCTTGAGTCTGATGACATCCTACTCTGAGAACAACCACACACGCTGGGGGGATAAGGAGTATGATAAATTGATTGAGCAGGCTACGACGATCACAGACAAAGGCCAGCGACGTGAGCTGTACGAAAAAGCTCAGAATATTTTGGTAGAAAAAGATGTGCCGGTTGTGCCCATTTACTCCATGGTAGGACAGTACTTTGTCTCGGACAGGGTTAAGAGCTATCCGATCAATCCCATGCAGAAGCAGCTTTTAAAAAGGGTTATTGTCGAGTGAGGGATCGGCTGTATTTTCTTTTAGGACCGGCTTTTGCGCTGACAATTTTGTTTATTGTAGGTTTAAGCTTTTTTGCTTATGAAGTGCCTGTGGCTCTTTGGGCAGCCTGTGGTATTTTGGGGGTTGCGGTTTTTGTTTACTACACCATCTCTCAAAATAATGTGACTTATGTTATAAAAAGGTCATTGGAATCCATTCTAACCATATGGGTGATTGCGACGCTTACCTTTATGCTACTCCGAGTGCTTCCTGGTGGCCCTTTTGACCAAGAAAAAGCTCTACCCCCGGAGGTGATGGCTAATATTGAGAAGAAGTACCAACTCGACAAACCCATTTATACCCAATATTGGAACTATATCAGTGGTGTTGCAGTGGCCGATTTGGGAGAGTCCTATAAATATATTGGTCGAAATATTTCTGACATTGTGGCAGAGACATTGCCTGTATCTATTCAGTTAGGTGTGTACTCATTGATATTAGCTTTTATATTAGGCATTCCAGCAGGCCTTATTTCAGCCGCTCGGCATAATACTTGGGTGGATAGTCTAACCATGGGGGCGGCTATTAGTGGTGTCGCATTACCGAGTTTTCTGGTGGCACCTGTATTGATTTTAATTTTTAGTTTTGGATTGGGCTGGTTTGAGCCTGCCCTTTGGGAGGGGCCTGCCTATTACGTATTGCCCGTGATTGTTCTTGGGACGAGGCCAGCGGCTGTCATTGCGCGACTAACTCGGGCCAGCGTTTTGGAAGTTATTCGAGCGGATTACATTCGAACAGCCAGAGCCAAAGGGCTTTCTGAAAAGAAAATTCTATTCAAACATGTTTTGAAAAACTCTTTGATTCCTGTATTGACCTACTCAGGGCCCTTGGCTGCGGGGATTATTACAGGGACTTTTATTATTGAACAGATCTTTGCCATCCCTGGAATGGGCAAGCACCTGGTGAACAGTGTGACGAATCGGGATTATCCGTTGATTTTGGGAACCACTCTGGTGTTTTCATTGGCACTGGTACTGGCGAATCTGGTAGTGGACCTTCTCTATTCTTACTTTGACCCAAGGATCCAATTAACATGAGTTCTACGATCACACTGGAGCAGCCCTTTGATAGCACAAAAAGTAAAAAGTCATCGAACTCTCTTTGGGCGGATGGCTGGCGACGACTTAAAAAGAACAAAGTAGCTGTGGTTTCTGCTTGGATCATTGTAGTCACCTGCCTGGTAGGGGGATTGGCCGAGTGGCTGGCACCGCACCCTTTTGATGAGCAATATATTGAGCATATTTTACAGCCACCAGGCAGTCAGTTTCTTTTGGGCACTGACAATCTGGGAAGAGACCTGCTGTCTCGATTGATTTACGGAGCACGGATGTCCATGGCCGTAGGTATTCTGACGGCTATTATCTCGCTGATCTTTGGAACTCTTTATGGATCTGTCTCCGGTTGGCTGGGGGGACGAGTGGACTCATTGATGATGCGCTTTATTGATATTCTGTACTCCATTCCAACGCTTGTACTTTTGATTCTTATGAAGGTGATCTTTGACTCAATTGTGCTATTTGAAAACCCAGAGTTGCGGGCTTTGACAGGCATTCTTGCTGCCCTCAGTGTCGTTGGTTGGGTGACCCTAGCCCGTGTTGTGAGGGGGCAGGTGCTTCAGGTGAAACAAATGGCCTATGTGGAGTCAGCCAGGGCTTTGGGAGCCAAAGGGATGTGGATTGTCATTCGCCACGTCTTCCCCAACATTCTGGGGCCCATTGTGGTGCTTTTGACCTTTCAAATTCCCTCCAATATTTTGTATGAGAGTTTTTTAAGTTTTTTGGGGCTAGGGTTACAGCCACCTTACAGCTCTTGGGGGGTGCTAGCTAATGAGGGATGGAAATCCCTTCGTACCTATCCGCATTTGATGATTGCACCTGGCGTGGCCCTATTTATTACAATGCTGGCCTTTAACTTGTTTGGTGATGGACTTCGTGACGCCTTTGATCCTCAGATGAAGGGGCGGTGAGCGCATTTCCAGTAGGGGGAGGGGAATCATGTGTTTTTTCAGCTGTCTTTTGTTTGCGACAATTTTGTTTTTTTCTGTCGGAGTGCAGGCCGCGAGTATTTCTGTTCTTTCTGGAAACAGTTATAAGACCTACGGGGGAGAGACTATTTCCAAGGACGTTATTACGATTGATCACTTTGGAGAATGGGATTACGGCAATATTTATTTTTTCTACGATATCAGTAATGGCTATGAGGCCCAGGATCGCTCGGAGTTTTTTGGATCCATCTCACCTTCATTCAGTACCAACAAAATTTTAAAAAAAGGGCCCGGGTTCGGGTTGATCAGAGATGTGTTGATCAAAACGGAATTGGAGCACGTTTCTGGAGTTTCCCATGTTTATTACTACGGTTTGACTTGGAATTTGAATATCAAAAAATTTGCTGTAGCCAATGTGTCCACAGTTTTTAGGGACGACGCT
>JAUILT010000113.1 GCA_030432925.1 Bdellovibrionia bacterium
CTGACCTACTGGTCGGCAACCTGGGCCATGAAAATGGTTACTACCACCTGACCCACACTCTTGGGGTGAATGGGGACCTTTACCTGCAACCCACCATGAATGGAGCTTTGCAAACCGCAGAGGCTGCCACTCTCAGCGGGCGCCGAGTCCCAATAGTCAGTGTGGCTGATGGTGAAATTGGATTGCTTGATAATCTTGGCAGTATCATTGGTGTGAAACAGGAAGCCTTGGGTGTTCGCAAGCACTCCAAGTGTGGACGCCCCACAGACGTCTACAAATTCCACAGCCTGGATTCCGAATCAGTGGCAGATGCCTGCGGCAGAGTTCTGGCCATGACTGCCGTAGAACAGGTCAAGATCAGCGGTAAGGCCCTGGGTCAATTAGGACAAACTGCCAGCAATGAAAACTGGGAGAACTACTGGCCCAAACAACATGGATCGATCAGTTGATGTTAAGTTGGTAGGAGCTAAAGCTATTCACATACTCAACACTGGGGCTCTGCTCTTCTTTGTGCACCTTTATTCCCTGCAGACATATTTGGTGAAAATCATTCATACTGGAACTGGACCAGGTCAGTCGGAAGTTGTTCATGTTGTTGACGTTCCCAACATCGTTGACGGAAATCTCAGGATACATTTCAGTCAGAAATCCCAAAACGACCTCTTCAGAGAACACTTTAATCACACGGCTTTGTGACACAAGGGTGACAATGGCCAGCGACGTCTTCTTTCCCAGATCTTTTTTGTAATAGGCACTTTTGATGATGCCACAAAGATTGTCTTGATATTGGGACGCGGTATCCTGCGGACTGGTGGATGCCCATAGAGGAGTCCCCACGACTGAAACCAGAATCAGCAGAATAAACCGTTGAACCAAAATGCACCCTCCTTCGACCGCACAAATTATCACACTTTCAGCCATCTGGCCCAGAATGCATGAAATCATGGGAGATTTTTCCCGGCAGGGTGACAGTCGTGTAGCTCTTACAATCAGTGCTCAGAACAGCTTCTGCGCCACTGTCAGCCCCTCTGCCGTGGGAATCAGAGTGCTCTGATATCTGCTGGGGTCCGCCAGGCGGGCATTGAATTCCCGCATCCCATCGATCTGTTTTTGTCCCCAGCGCTCCTCATTGGGGACCCCGTAGACGTGGCCAAACAAAAACGTGTTGTCCCCCACGATAAAGCCCCCTTTGCGGACATTTTTCTCAGCCCACTCTAGATATTTAAGGTAACTGCCCTTGTTGGCGTCAATAAACACAAAATCAAAAGGCCCCTGCTCATTAAGGGTGTTCATGGTCTCTTCAGCGTCTCCCTCCAAAAGATGACACTTGCTCCAGACTTCGGTCTCCCGAAGATGCCCTGTGGCCAGCTCTATCATTTTAGGGTCCTTTTCCAAAGAGTGAATAATGCCGTCTTCTGGAAGGGCTCTAGCCATCCACAGGCAGGAGTAACCAAACAGCAGCCCGAACTCCACCACACTCTTTGCTTCGGACCAGGCCACCAGAGACTGCAACAGCCGCCCCTCGACCGGACTGACCTGCATGCCCTCCCGGCCCTTTTCTCCAGCCACCTGACGGATCTTCTGCAGATGGGAATCCTCACCTCCGAAATGCTCCTGCAGATAGGATTGCTTCAACTCTTGCTCTTTTGTGTCATGGCTCATTCTCATTGAAAACTCCCTGAGTTCACTCCATACTCGGCTTCACACACTCACGATTATCACAAGGGAAAAAGAAAGGGCACCATCATGGAACTTAAACTTCTGATTTTTGATTTTGATGGCACTCTTGTTCACACAGCTCCTGACATTCATGAGGCCATCAATGAGTTTCTTGAATCTAAAAATAAACCCACGCTCACCTATGAGGATGTGGTTCCCGAAATCGGCATGGGGCTGGTGACTCTTTTCAAAAACACGTTTCCTGAAACCAATACAAACGAAAAACTGTTCCGTTCTATGGTGGAGGAGTTTGTCAGCATGTATGAGCGCAGGCACCTACATAACCCCTCCTTATTTGAGGGGGCCCAAGAACTTCTGAATACCTGGAAAGGTCAGATCGCTATTATTTCTAACAAAAAAGAAAAACACGTTCACTCCCTTCTCAAACACTTGAACTTAGACACCTTGCCCTGGGTGGACATCATTGGTGGTGATACTCTGGACGTTTCAAAACCTCACGCCAAACCCTTTCAACAAGTCTTACAAAAAGCAGACTGCTCCCCCGAAAAGGCTCTTATGATTGGTGATGGAGAGCCCGATATTGTAGGAAGTCTCAATGCCCAAATCAAACCCGTGGCCGTATCCTTTGGTTATGGCGATGTTAAGAAACTTCAATCTCTGGGGGCTTGGAAAACTGTGGATAACTTCTTTGAGTTGCGTGACCTGGTGAACTCCCTTTCATAAAAGAGATGGACCCCTGGCACATAGGGGCAGCACGTCATTTTCTCGATGGCAAAAAACCATCCAATGACATGGTGTCAATGCTCCCAGCACTTGACGATTTATTGACTTTACAGCCTCGTAACGCTACACAACAAAGCACCGAAATGGGAGGTTCTATATATGTATTCATCTTGGAGAATATTTTTTCATGCTTCTATCATCTCAGCCATCTGCCTGATATTTGCTGGCTGCACCAACAGCTGCTCACAAAAGGTGAGTGACACCGACAGCACTCTCAATGTGGTTTTAAGTGCCAACGTGAAGGGACTGGATCCCATCTATGCCAATGACACTTATTCCAACGCTGTGATTTCCAATATCAGTGAAACACTCCTTGAATACCATTACCTGAAACGCCCCTTGGAGCTACAGCCTCTTTTGGCAGAAAGCATGCCTGAGGTTTCTGACAATGGACTCACCCATACTTTCAAAATCAAAAAAGGTGTCAAGTTTCACAATAACGAAGCTTTTGAAAATGGCATTGGCCGTGAACTGAAAGCACAGGATTTTGTCTACTCCTGGAAGCGCCTGGCAGACCCTAGACTGCAGGCCGATGGCTTTTGGGTGTTTGACGGAAAAATCAAGGGCTTGAACGAGTGGAGAGATAAGGTCTCTGCCGGTGAGGCTGATTATGACACGCCCATTGAGGGCATTGAAGCTACTGACGACTACACCCTCGTTATCAAACTCTCCAAGCCTTACTATCAACTGCACTACGTTCTGGCCATGGGCTTCACGTCTCCTGTTGCCAAAGAAGTTGTGGACAAACACGGCAAAGAGTACCTGAACCACCCTGTGGGGACCGGTCCTTACAAATTTGCCAACTGGGTTCGTAACAACAAAATCGAACTGGTAAAAAATGAAAACTGGCATGGCCAGACCTACCCCACTGAGGGGGCCACTGGCGATGAAGAAGCCGGTCTTCTCGCTGACGCTGGCAAGACCTTGCCCTTCAACGACAAGATCACCTTTCATGAAGTGACGGAAGCCCAACCTCGCTGGTTGAACTTCATGAAAGGCAATTACGAGTACATGGGGATTCCTAAAGACAACTTTGACTCCGCCATCGCCGAAGGTGACCTGACCCCCGAAATGAAGTCCAAAGGCGTTCAGCTATTCAAAACCCCAGAGCCCGACGTGACCTATGTCGCCTTCAACATGAAGGATCCTATATTGGGCAAAAATGAAAACCTGAGAAAAGCCATTGCTCTGGCCTATGATACAAAAACCTCCATTGAAAAATTTTATAACGGTCAGGCTCTACCTGCTCAAAGTCCCATCCCCCCATCCATAGATGCTTACGACCCCAACTTCGAAAACCCGTTCAAGAAGTTTGACGTTTCCAAGGCCAAGGAGTTTCTGGAAAAAGCTGGCTTTCCTGAAGGCAAAGGGGCCCCTGTCATTGAGTACTCCGCACTGACATCCTCCACAGCCCGTCAGATGGCAGAGTTCTTCAAACAAAATATGGCGGCCATTGGGCTTCAAGTAAAAATTGACTCTGTCTCTTGGCCCCAGCTTCAAAAAAAGATCAAAGAGGCTCAGGCCCAGATGTGGGGCATTGCGTGGCTCGCCGACTACCCGGATGCAGAAAATTTTCTGCAGCTTCTCTACGGACCCAACAAAACCCCAGGCCCTAATGGTGCTAACTTCGCCAACTCTAAATTTGACGAACTTTATAAAAAAGCGGCCATCCTGCCTCCTGGTCCTGAGAGAACCCAACTGTACCAGGAAATGCGCGATATCTTTGTGAATGAAATGCCCTGGGTTCCTGGCGTTCACAGACTGGGTTATTACCTCCGTCACGGATGGATCAAAAACTTCAAAATGCACTCCATCATTAACAACCACTTTAAATACCTTAGAGTGGATGCAAAGAAGCGTGCTGAGCTGAAAGCAAAACTGTAATGGCTAAATTTATTATCCGTCGAACCCTGTACATGATCCCAATTCTTCTTGGGATCGCCCTGATCACCTTTTTGCTGTTCAATATGGCGGGTGGTGATCCGGCAGCCCAGGCTGCAGGGAAGTACGCCACCGCTGAACGTATTGAGGAGATTCGTACAGAACTGGGCCTCGATGGACCCTTGTACGTACAGTTTGGACGGCACGTACAACAAATGCTCACTTTTGATTTTGGACGAAGCTGGGCGACCAAACAGACCATCTCCTCCATGATCACGAGTGGTATCGATGCATCCATGTCTTTGACAGTGCCCACTCTTATCATCACGCAAATCATCACCATTGCACTGGCCCTGTTTATTGCCTTCTTCCGGGGCACACTGTTTGACAAGACATCTCTGATTGTTTGCCTGGCCCTGCTGAGTTTCAGCTCTCTAGTTTATATTCTGTATGGTCAGTTTTCCCTGGCCTTTAACGCCGGCCTGTTTCCTATTTCCGGTTGGGATCCTTCGTGGGTTGGGCGCTGGCAATACCTTATTCTTCCCATTCTTATTGGAGTGATGCTGTCATTGGGTGGCAGTGTTTTATTTTACAGAACGGTCTTTATTGATCAACTCCATCAGGACTACGTCAGAACCGCCCGCTCCAAGGGGCTGTCTGACAACGTGATCATGTATAAACACATCCTGAGAAATGCGCTGATTCCCATCATCACTGTGGTCGTGGCCCAGATGCCCTTTGTTATTGTCGGGTCCCTTTTGATTGAAGCTTTTTTTCAGATCCCAGGCCTGGGTGGGATGACCTATCAGGCCATTAACAATGCTGATTTTCCTGTGATCAAGGCCATGACCATGATCGGCGCCATTCTTTATCTTGTTTTTCAACTGGTTGCAGACATCCTCTATGCTGTGGTCGATCCAAGGGTTCAGGTGAGATAAATGAAAGCAACCACCATGAATGCCGTCAATGTGGCCTCCAACCCCCAACTCGAACAGGGCCGATCCCTGTGGTACGATGCTTATCTCAGAATCAAAAAAGACAAAGTGGCCGTGATCTCATTTTTCACCATCTGCTTTTATCTGGTTCTGACTCTGCTCAGCTCGCTGGGTGTGATTTTTGACAACTACGGTGTTGTTGATAATTCTCTCACTTATCTCCCCCCTTCATGGGATCACTGGTTTGGGACAGACCTTTTTGGTCGGGATGTTCTGGCCCGTGCTGTTCACGGCACCAAGACTTCACTGGTTGTAGGTTTTGCCGGAACAGGAATAGCCATGGCTATTGGAACCGTTCTGGGTGCTTGCTCTGGATACTTTGGCGGCAAGGTTGATGATTTGATTGTATGGTTTTACACCACGATTGACACCATCCCTTATATCCTACTGGTTGTGGCCTTTTCCTTTGTGCTGGGTCCCAGTCTGTTGACCCTGTGTTTAGCCATTGGCCTGACTGCGTGGGTTCGTCACTGCCGAATTGTTCGTGCTGAGTACATCAAGCACCGGGACCTGGATTACGTGCAAGGGGCCGCCGCTCTCGGGGCCAGTCATGCCCGGCGCATTTTCCTGCATATTTTGCCCAACGTGTTTCACCTGGTGCTGATCAACTTCAGCCTTGGGTTTGTTGGAGCCGTGAAGTCCGAAGTGATTTTAAGCTTCCTAGGACTGGGTGTGGAACCTGGCACCCCCTCCTGGGGCGTCATGATCAATGATGCCAAACAGGAGCTCTTCCGAGGTGTTTGGTGGAACCTGGCTGCCGCAACTCTATTTATGTTTTTTCTGGTGCTTGCCTTCAATTTGTTTACCGATGCGTTAAGAGACGCACTCGACCCCAAACTGAAGAACAAGTAGGTTGTTTGCTGCCCCGAGAGCGGCAACGGCCTACAAATGCATTGAACCTGAAAGACTATTAGTGATTGAATAATGGACCGGCTTTCAGCCACCGACGAAGGAGCGAATGTCAATGAGTGATCATATCATCGAAGTCAAAGACCTCAGCGTGGAGTTTCGAACGGACGAAGGCACTGTGAAGGCCGTGAAAAACGTCTCCTTCAGCCTGCCTCGTGGAAAGACCGTAGGACTTGTGGGCGAGTCCGGATCTGGCAAAAGTGTGAGCTCTTTGGCCATCATGAAACTCATTCCCAATCCTCCTGGAGAAATCACCTCTGGGCAGATTCTGTTCGACGGAAAAGACCTGGTAAAAGCCTCAGATACTGAGATGAGAAAAGTTCGCGGAAACCGAATCTCCATGATCTTTCAAGAGCCCATGACCAGTCTGAACCCGGTATTCACCGTGGGTGATCAGATCTGTGAGACCTTGATGCTTCACCAAAGCTTGGACAAAACCGCAGCCACCAAAAAGGCTATTGAACTGTTAGATCAGGTGGGAATTCCCAACCCAACAGAGAGGGTAAAGTCCTACCCTCATGAAATGTCTGGGGGGCAAAGACAACGTGTGATGATCGCCATGGCTATTGCCTGCGAGCCTGAAATTCTGATTGCCGACGAGCCGACAACGGCCCTGGATGTAACGATTCAAAAGCAGATTCTGGACCTTCTTGCTGACCTACAAAAAAAGTACAACATGTCCGTTCTGTTCATCACCCATGATCTGGGTGTCATTGCCGATATCGCCGATGAAGTGATTGTGATGTACCGGGGTGACATTGTAGAAACTGGAACTTGTGAGCAAATTTTCACTCACGCTAAACATCCTTACACAAAAGGGCTGCTGGCTTGCCGCCCATCTCTAGAGTCCAACCCCGAGCGACTCCCCATGGTCAGTGACTTTATGGATGAGGCCGGAAACGAAAAATCCCACTCTTTGGACCTGGACAAAGTTCACAAATACGTTCGACCCATCGATGAGCAGAAAAACCCTGTCATCCTTCAAATCAAAGGTGTAAAAAAACACTTCCCCATGCAAAAGGGACTCTTTGGCAATGTCAAAACCTGGCTAAAAGCTGTTGACGATGTGACCTTGAACGTTCGAAGGGGCCGCACACTGGGCCTCGTCGGTGAGTCTGGCTGCGGAAAGACCACATTGGGACGAACTATTCTGCGCCTCATTGAACCGACAGGTGGCCAGATTATCTATGATGGCAATGACATCACTACCTATGACCGCAGTAAAATGCGAGCCATGCGCAGAAAAATGCAGATTATCTTTCAAGATCCCTACGCCTCGTTGAACCCCAGGATGACTGTGGGTGCGGCCATCATGGAGCCCATGGTGATTCACAACCTGGGTAACGGCAAAGCCGAGCGCATAGAAATGGCCGGTGACCTGATGGACCGTGTGGGCCTGAGCCGTACAATGCTCAACCGCTATCCTCACGAATTCTCCGGCGGCCAAAGGCAGCGAATCTGCATTGCGCGAGCCTTGGCCGTAAAGCCTGAGTTTATTATCTGTGATGAATCCGTCTCTGCACTGGACGTATCTATCCAAGCACAGATTCTAAATCTGCTTTTAGATCTTCAAGAAGAGTTTGACCTGACCTACATTTTTATCTCTCACGACTTGGCTGTGGTGAAGTTTATCTCCGATGAGGTGGCTGTAATGTATAACGGGAAGGTGGTAGAAATGAACGATGCTGTGGGGATTTATGAAAACCCTCAACACGACTACACCAAAAAACTTTTAAGTGCGATTCCAAAGGGAATTCCAAAAACTCTGATGCCAGCATCCACCTAGTGTGACGTCAGACAAGTACTGCCGCTACCCGGATCGGTATAAAAGCCACCTCACGAAAAGGGTGGCTTTTTTTTGACTTTCATTGCTAGAATTTCAGTTGAGAGGAGACCCTTATGAAAGATCAAAGAAAAGTCTCAAATCTTTTTGTCAAATCCAACCTCATTGCCAAGTATGGCAAATTAGTTTTAGTTGCCTGGGTGATTGCCATGGCCATCAGCCTGGCAGGTCACTGGTACCTGAACAACCAGGTCACTGACTCTGTACTCCCCCTTTTATCCGGAGCTGAGCAGACCAAAGCTCAGGGCCTTTTCAGAGCCTTTCTTGTCCGCACCCTCATTGTGAATATTTTGGTTTTTACCGGCTTGATTTGGTCCATTCTGGCATTTTTGACCCTGATGAATCATAGAATTTTTGGCCCGATTGACGTATTAAAAGATTTTATCAGCCACTTAAAAAATGGCAACTACGACCCTCCCAAACGCTCTCTCCGAGCCAACGACGAACTCAAGCCATTGATGGAAGAACTGAATGGGCTGGCTGATGCCTTAAAAAAATAAGGCGCGGGCACAGCTATTTCGTAAATTCGACAATGTATGAACTTGCGCTTCTGATGGCATCGAATGCCACGTCTACTCATGATTGATTTTGATCAATGTATTCACAGCCCTCTTAAGCTGACTCACTTCAAAGGGTTTT
>JAUILT010000172.1 GCA_030432925.1 Bdellovibrionia bacterium
TTGAGTTGATTGAAATGACGGAGCGAATGCTGAAAAAGGACCCCGTTGATCGTCCACAGAACATTGCAACGGTATTAAAGAGCTTAGAAAAACTCGGTCCGAAACTGGCACCCAGCTTTCAAGAAGAAGTGACTGATGAGCTGCCAGAATACCCGACGGTTTCGACGCTGAAAGGTAAAAAGGTTCGTTTGAAGTTTAAGAACCTTGTATTGAGTTTCATATTTTTAGGGTTTGGTATCTATTTTCTGACAGGGCACTCAAGCTGTGTGGCTCAAGCCTATTCCCACTCTGTTTTACGAAACCAGTGATCCGGGTAGTTGAATTCAAAGGGAAAGCTTAAGACGAGTGAAATGAGATTCATAGAAGCCTCAACGTCCACATCAGTTGTTCCAATAGTGATAGGATCAAGCTTTGATTTCATATTTAAATATCTCAGCCCAAGCCACATGGAATCACTGAAGAAGTATGAAAGTTCCACTCCACCACTCGCAAAATCAGTATCAAATTCAAAAGCACCCACTAAAAAATAAGTGCGAATGGGAATATTCCACTCCCAACCAATTCCAAGTCCGCCAAAAGGAGTGAATTCGACACCGGAGTCCTGGTCGGATTTCCAAAGCGTTCCTTCAATGATGGCTGTTACGTGTACGTAGCGTCTGGTGATCCCGTAGCGAGCTCCAAAATTGGCCGCTGTCGCGCTAAAGTTGGCGTTCTGACCACTAAGATCTGAAGCCACAGTTGAAATGCTTCCACTGGCCGAACCCAATGACACCGAGGGTTCAAATATAGTGCCGGCCCATGAAATATTGACCATTCCTGAAATTGCTAAAACGAGAAGTGTTTTCATAACTTTATCTTCCTACAGCCACTTTCAGGGAGCAACAGGCCATAGACTTTGGCCAGGGAAGAACTGGCCCTGGAAAGCCCAAAAAAGTGGAAAAATCGCCTTCAATTTTATCAATCTATGGTCTAGTTTACCAACTCCAGCACGAAACCGGGGGGAATCCATGAAACTTTTTATATTTTTAAGTCTTTTTGCAATATTGGTTGGCTGCCAAAAGGGTGGAGGAGAAGACTCCTCAATTCAGAGCCCACTATCATCAGATCCGACTTCAACGTTTAAAGCGGACCCAGATCTGACATTTAAATCTTCAGGGCCTTGCGATGACACCGCTCCTTTTTATGATCCTCGCTTAAAAGTGGGAACTACAAAAATGTATACAAGTGTTTTTTTGGCCTCTGACGGTTCTTATCCGAACAGAGATTTTTCATATGTAGAGAAAATTGAAGCAATCGATCATGCCAACGAAACGACTTCCAAGCACTTTGAGTTAAGAACGAGCTCTTCAACCTTCTGGTCTAAGTCAAATTGTGTAAGAAAAACAAGCTCTAACTCCGGTGTTTCATACGACCGTGAGGAGTGTGAATCGACTTCGATGTCGCCGAATGCAAAAGAGTTTATTGAGAGCCAAAAAAATATCAATAATGAGTCGAAGTATGATTTTTGTTGGGTAAAAGCCAACGAGGATAGTTACGAATCTGTCGAAGAAGCGGGGTACTTAACATTTTCAAATGGAGTGAAAGTTCTTGCATACAAAACGACCTACAAGGA
>JAUILT010000114.1 GCA_030432925.1 Bdellovibrionia bacterium
GGCAGTCATCACGGAAACCAGAGCTGTGGGCACAGACTTTAAGGCCACTTGCAAAGCCTCCAAATCTAGCGCCCCTTCACGACTAACTGCAAGGCGGACCACTTTTGCCCCACGGCTCTCCAAAAAAGCCATGGTCTTTGCTACCGAAGGGTGCTCCACCTGAGAGCAAATAAACTGAGGCCTTTCTTTAAGCTTTCCACTCACAACTAAGTGCTCGAAAACCCCTTTAATAGCCATGTTATTGGCCTCACTCCCCCCAGAGGTAAAGACAATCTCCAAAGGGTGACAGTCCAGAAGCTCTGCCAGATGACCGCGGGCCTCACGAATCAGGGTCTTGGGGCCTCGGCCAGATTGGTGAATAGAGCTGGCATTGCCCCACTCGGCCACCCAGTTTTCAAGACAGGGGAACAACAGTGAGGCCACGGGCGTCGTCGCATTGTTATCTAGATAAATCTGCTGGCCTTTTTTGACCGTCTCAAAAGGGGGAAAGATCATCGGAGCACCGTATCACAAGCCAGCTCCTAGCTCAACCAAAGGCCCTCCGATAAAAACAACCTAATAATCTACTGGACTTCCATCGAGATCTCCTTCCTTTGCAGTTAAGTGGCTGATTTTACAATCCGATACCCCCTTAGATGAGTCAGACAAAGCCTTGGGTCAAAGCCCTGAAAATCAGTTTCAATGACTATGAAGCCTGGTCAACAGAAGTGACTTCTGAGGAGAGTCTTACGTTTTGGGCTTTGGACAAAGGTAAAATCAAGGCCCAGGACTATTTGCATTGGGCTCGAGAGCACTACCAACTTCCTGTCCTTAAGGACTCTTGGTTTAAAAAACACTGCAATCACAAACTCTGGAATCAAATCCAGTCCGTGGCCAACTGGTCGCCCCATATGATTCCTATTGAGGAGTGGGATGGGATTATTTATGTGGCTGTTGTTGAGCCACCGGAAGGTGTGCAATGGAGCTTTCCTGTGACCTATGTTTTAGCCCATGCTCGACCTCTAAAAAATCACTGGAAAGCACTTCAGAGTGGAGACCATGAACTTCCTCCTATTCCTGAAAGTATTCTAGTGAATACCTCTAGCACAGCCGATACTCCCAATGAAGAAGGTGAAGTCGACCATCTCGCCTCTATAGAGATCCCCGACGCGGAGACGACGGCCCTCCCTCCAACGGGAGAATTTATACAACAGCAAGAAGGTGAGGGACCAACAGCACCAGAAATTCATCTCAATATTCCCGAGCCCAATGAAATTATCAGCGACGAGGGGGGGGGCGATATAAAAATTCCCATGGACCTTGAATTGAGCCTCCCTAAGGCCACTGCAATTCCTGACTCTCCTGAAGGGATTTCTTTAGACTTTCCTAATAATACTGTGGCTTCAAAATCTTCTCCCGAGGGCATCTCACTGGATCTTCCCGACCCCACTCAACAAGACTCTCACCCAGATGGAGTCTCACTAGACATCCCAAAATTCGATAGAGTTCCAGACGATGTAGCCTCGTTGGATGACACTCTCGACAGTCTAGGGATTAAAAAAGAACCTGAATTTAAATTAAAGTTCGACATAGGAGAGGACAGCCCGAACACCTCTCCTCCAGAACCCACTCATTTGACAAATGCCACTCATACCAACAAGGGAACTATCACTCGCTTCGCCATCACTGTGACTGGTCTGAATAAAGAAGCCCCCAAAGGGGCAGTGATCGATACAGATAAAAGCGCTCCCCATACATCTTCCTCCTGTGCCAATGAATCAGAAGCTGCCGCATGGCTATTCAATGAATTAAAATGTTACTTTCAACAGTCCATGATACTACTTCTCAATGGTGAAGAGTTAAAGCCATGGAAGTGGGAAAACTCATGGTCACCCAAGTCCAAAGAGGCTTTTGAAGGCTTCAACCCAGACCAACCAGGACTGTTTCGAATTATTAAAAGAACCAAGCAACCCTATCATGGTTATGTAGTGAGCAGCTCATTAAACAAAGCCTTTTTCAAAAACTGGGGATTTGAAACTTTTCCAGAACATGTCACAGCTCTGCCCATGATTGTTGAAGGTCATCTCACAGGCATTGTTTTAAGCCTTGGAGATAAAGCCTCTGCCTCCGACAGAGCTCTTATAGACTCCGATAAAATGGTCAATGAATTTGTAAATACAATTATCAGACTCACTTCTAAAGCCGCCTGATTATTGTATGGACTTCTCACCGATCACTCTAGAGAAGGCACATCAAGAATAACTGAGACCAATATCCAATCCGGTTTGATTTTTTAAGTTAAAGTCAGAGTGCGTGATGTTTCTGAATTTCCAAAGCCCAGCGTTACAGAAACGACAGACCACCTGTTAGAAAATCGAGCTAAACCCAGCCGCTCTGCCCACTCCACAAATATCAACCCTTTTGGCTTTTCAAATAAATCCCAAAACCCTGTGGACTCAAGGTCACTTTCATCAGTAATCCGGTAAAGATCTAGGTGATCTATCACTCCTTCAGGCCTAAAGTACTCATTATGAATGGAGAACGATGGTGATGAAGAACTCTCTACTCCAAGCTCTTCACACGCCCAACGCACAAACTGGGTTTTTCCCACACCCATAGGACCGTAGAGAAGCACCACCTGAGCTGGCTTTAAAGTAGGCAGCCATTCGGAAACCCACTGTCTAAAGGCTTTTTGATTTTCCAGATGTAGAGTGGTCATTTCAAAATAATGTGCCACCAGAAAGACGCGAAAGCAACTGTGGAAGGTGGTGACTCAGATCAGAGGCCACAAGAGTGCTTTTATCGTTACCGGTACGCACCCATTCATCAGCCAATCGACCATGTACATAAACAGCTGTAGCCGTTCCTTGAAGGGTTTCAAGCCCCTGAGCCAACATACTGCCAATCATACCCGTCAAAACATCTCCGGTACCAGCCTTAGCTAGGGCTGAGTTTCCGGAGTTCACCACCATACACCGCTCTTTAAAAGCCAAAACGGTTCGAAAACCCTTAAATACCACATGGCATCCACAAACCTCTGCCGCCTGGCGGGCTGCCAAGTAACGATCCTTGTTGAGATCTTTACTAGGAATTTTTAAGATGCGAGCCAATTCTCCTGAATGGGGTGTGATCACCCAAGACTCTGGTAAAGGAAATAAGTTGTGCTGAACACAGGCTGTGATCGCATCTGCATCAATAACAACATTTTTAACTCCAAAGTCTTTCAGTCTTAAAATCCAATCGGCTGTATTTTTATCCACACCAAACCCAGGGCCAATGGCCACAGCATCAAATGACTCCACCTCTGTTTGCACCTGACTTTCTGGGGCCATTAAAACCTCCGGTGCCTCCTGTAATTTTTCTAGAGGTATCGCGCCATGCCCAGTCCAGGTGACGTACCCACACCCCATTCTATAGGCACTTAAAGCAGCCAACACCCCAGCCCCCCAAGCCCCCTCTTTACCAGCCAATAACAACAACCGACCTTGTTCTGACTTATTGGTGGTATCTGCTCGGCTGGGCAAGTAACGTTTAGCTAACTTATCATTAAATAAAAAATGTGAAGTGGCTACACCTCGAAGACTCTCAAATGGAAAACCAATAGGAAGAATTTTAATCTTACCAGTATAAGTCGGTCCATCAGAAACAAAAAACCCTGGCTTGGCTAAGCCAAAGCTCAATGTCATGGTTGCTTTGACTGTAGCCCCTTCAATAAGACCAGTATCACAGTTCAACCCGCTTGGAGCATCTAAGCTAACAACAGGCACTTTACAAGAATTGATCATATCAACAACATTGAGAACTTCCCCCTCAATGGGACGAGATAATCCAATTCCAAATAAAGCATCGACCACCAATGCAGCAGACTTCAGCTGCTGCAATTTTTCAGGATTGTCTGCCAGCAAAATTAATTTGAGACCATGTAACTCTGCCCGCTTAAGCTGAGTTTTATAGAGATCTGAATGACTTTCACGAGTCATACAAAATACTGTCAGATTCCGGTGCCCCGCAGAGTGGAGATGCCGAGCCAATACTAAGCCATCACCGCCATTATTGCCCGAACCACACACAATTGCTGTCATTCCACGAGAGAGTTCCGGAAAAAAGGCTTGATCCAGTTCTCGAGCAGCCATAGCACCAGCGGCTTCCATTAGTATTTCGCCACTAAGCCCATAAACTTTCTGTGAGAGTTCATCAATTTCAGTGGCCTGAGCCACAGTTGCCAGTCTCATAGCTTCCCTTCCTTAGGTAGCCCTCTGTTTTATACCGATCCAGTTTTCAACTTAATTCCCGTTGTAGATGAGTGGCCAACTCCTCAGCACATTTGCCAATTAAACGTCGGTCTTTTCCTTCTACAAGTACACGTACGACAGGTTCAGTCCCTGAGTATCTGATAAAAGTTCTACCTTCATCTCCAAGACGTTGCTCCACACTTTTTAACATATCCAAATAGCCTTTAATCTCTTCCAAGGGAATTTTATGCTTTACCTTTTTATTAATCAATACTTGTGGAACATCCTTAAAAATCTTCTTGAGCTCCGAGAGCTTTTTGCCCTTGGACTTCATAACAGACAAGACGTTTAACGCTGCCACACACCCATCTCCTGTGGTAGAATGATCCAAGTGAATGATATGGCCTGACTGCTCACCACCTAATGACAGGCCTTTCTTCCGCATTTCTTCCACCACATATTTATCACCCACATCCGTCCTTAAAACCCGTATACCATGCTCTTTTAGAGCAAGATCCAAGCCCAAGTTACTCATCTGAGTTGCAACAATAGTGTTTTCTGGCAAGATATCCGTTTCTTTCATATGCAAAGCACAGACAGATAAAATATGGTCACCATTAACAATCTCCCCCTTTTCATCTGCCATGATCACCCGATCAGCATCTCCATCCAGTGAGATCCCCACATCGGCTCGGTATTTTTTAACTGCCTCACACACCTTTTCCGGATACAGTGCGCCTACTTTATCGTTGATATTAAAGCCATTCGGTTGATTACCAAGAATAATCACCTCTGCTCCCAACTCCTCAAAAATAGCCGGAGCAGCCTTATAACTAGCGCCATTTGCACAATCCAAAACAATACGCATACCATCTAACGATTGATCCAAAGGAAAAGTATTTTTAGCATAAACTATGTATCTACCTGCAGCATCATCGATACGACGTGTGCGACCCACCCTCTCTGCAGACGCCAGGTATCGATAAATGTCGTTATCATCTACAAATTCTTCAATTTGCTTTTCCATTAGAGCTGGAATTTTAAATCCATCAGCACCAAAAACTTTAATTCCATTGTCATGATAAGCATTGTGACTTGCGGAAATAATGATCCCTGCATCCGCTCGCATATTACGAGCTAAAAAGCCAATCCCTGGAGTGGGCAGAGGTCCTGTCAGTTGAACAAAAACGCCCATGGAATTCAAACCTGAAGAAAGGGCCTGTTCTAACATATAACCACTGAGCCGTGTGTCTTTACCAATCAAAACCATTCGTTTATCACTTTTCAGAGACTCTGTTTGGTTGAGCAAATGGCCAATTGCTTGCCCCACCTTCATCACTAAGTCTGGAGTCATTGGCTCAGTGTTAGCCGTTCCCCGAATGCCATCAGTTCCAAATAATTGAGTCACTCTATTTTTTGTCATTTTCAAATTCTCACTCGATAATGGGTTCTATAATTGCTTTTATTTCTTTGGGGCGAAGTGATAGAATCCTTACCCCTAAGGGTAAGTTAATACCATCTTTATTCAACCTCACTAAATGGCTTCCTGCCGTCAGCCCCTCTAGATCCAGAGTGTAATACACTTTGGTGTTAGTGAATTTTTTAAGGGCAATTCTTGGGCCTGAAACCTCTACCTGCACTTTTCCGGGAAGATCTGATATCACTTGCATATTGGGAGGCACCAGTACTTGGGTTTCAACCTCCTTGGACAACGTAATATCCTTTCGCCCCAGCATGATAACCCAAAGAGTGAGGGCCACTAAAAAAGCCATCACCTTAAACGATAAATTGTCACTCCACTTATTAGACTTGATACTCCTTTTCACCTGCTTGATCAATTGACACTCCTTACAGCAGGCTTATATTTAAGTTCCAGTCCTTCATAAAGAGCCTGACGAGTGGCTGAGTGGTCCATATCTGGTTGAAGAGTTCCTCCAATAACCAGCCCTACCGATCTATTCTCTTCACTCACAACAAGTACCAATGCATCTGTCTCCTCTGTCAGCCCAATGGCTGCCCGGTGTCTTGTTCCAAGATTTTTATCAAGGACAGGGTTTTTACTCAATGGCAAAAAGCAACCTGCTGAATGGATTCTCCCTCCCCGAATGATTATAGCACCATCATGAAGAGGGCTTTGTGGTTGAAAAATAGAGCGTATTAGATCAGCCTCCACATCGGCGTTCACTGACACCCCTTCTTCTACAAAATATTCAAGAGCAATTTCTTTTTCAATGACAATGAGAGCCCCAAGGCCTTGTTGCGATAAAGCCACAGCCCCTTTGGCAATCTCCTCTACAATGTGAGTCTCTTCTAATTGGGTCACATCGGAGAAAAAGGGGTGGCTCCCTATCTGAGCTAGAGCTCGACGAATCTCTCCCTGAAATAAAATCACAACTATTAAAAATAAATTGGCAAAAAAGAGTTCTAGAACATAATTAAAAGCGATGAGTTCCAACCAAATACTCAGCGAATACAAAATCCCCAGAAATCCAATTCCTGAAATAATTTGTATAGCTCCAGAACTCTTTGTGAGCAATAGTACCCTGTACACCACGACCCAAAGAAGAAGCAGGTCTAAAAGATCCTGCCACCTCAGCTGCACTAAAATAAGTTTAAGGTTTTCAAGGTACTCAAACATAGTAAAAGAGTCAGGCCGTCACTGGGCCCGGATTCCCCATAGGGTCAGAACCATCATTCTTTTTGGCATCTTCTGTTGCTTTTTTCTTCTCCTGTTCCTCATGCTCAATAGCCGCTTGGGCCCGTTCTTTTTCTACACGCTCTTGCCTTTCCCCACGAAGCTTTTTCAAGTCATCCAAAGACCCTCCCTTAACAAGCAGGTCCACTTCGTCTGAGTCAATAGTTTCATATTCCAATAGGGACTCCGACATAGCATGAAGAATGTTAATATTGTCATTCAATATCTTCTTAGCCGTTTCATAACCACTAGAAATGAGCCGATGAACCTCACTGTCTATTTCCTGGGCTTTGGCATCGGAATAATCCTTTTGAGCCGAGTTCTGCATTCCTAAAAATACCGGTCCCTCTCGGCGTTCAAATGCCAACGGCCCTAGTTTTTCACTCATACCCCATTCACACACCATGCGCCGGGCCAGCTCTGTGGCTCGCTCAATATCATTCCCTGCACCTGTCGTATAATCCTCAAATATAATCTCTTCTGCAGCCCGCCCACCAAACATAAAAGCAATCATATTAGTGGCCTTATTTTTAGAGAGGTTTAATGAGTCTTCTTCGGGCAAAGTTTGAGTGAGTCCCAATGCCATCCCACGAGGGATAATAGTCACTTTATGAATAGGATCCAAGTTGTCCAGCATGCGCCCAACAATGGCATGTCCTGCCTCATGGTAAGCAGTGATCTTTCGGTCTTTTTCAGAAATCACCATGGATTTTCTTTCTGAACCCATAATGACTTTATCTTTGGCCCGCTCAATATCGTCCTGTTCAATTTTGTGTTTATTACCTCTTGCCGCCTGCAAAGCGGCTTCATTCACTAGGTTTTCCAAATCGGCCCCTGAAAACCCAGGAGTTCCACGGGCGATTTTCTCAAGATCAATATCAGATGCCAGCGGGGTTTTTCTGGTATGTACTTTTAAAATTAACTCCCTGCCCTTCAAGTCTGGCTTATTCACAATCACTCGACGGTCGAAGCGACCAGGACGAAGCAGTGCCGGATCGAGAACATCTGGGCGGTTGGTCGCTGCAATTAAGATCACACCTTCATTACTTTCGAAACCATCCATCTCCACTAGAAGCTGGTTGAGTGTTTGTTCACGCTCATCATGGCCTCCTCCCATTCCCGCACCTCGGTGCCTCCCTACAGCATCAATCTCATCGATAAAAATTAAGCAAGGAGCGTTTTTCTTACCTTGCTCAAAAAGATCACGAACCCGTGAGGCTCCCACACCAACAAACATCTCTACAAAGTCTGATCCAGAAATGGTAAAGAAAGGAACATTGGCTTCCCCAGCCACGGCCCGAGCCAAAAGAGTTTTTCCAGTCCCTGGAGGCCCTACTAGTAAAACACCTTTAGGGATTCGACCACCAAGACGAGTGAACTTTTTGGGCTCCTTCAAAAACTGAACAATCTCTTCTAGGTCTTGCTTTGCCTCTTCAACACCAGCCACATCCTTAAACGTCACACGGTGCTTATTTTCAGTCAGCAATCGGGCCCGGCTCTTTCCAAAGGCCATGGCTTTACCACCACCCACTTGCAATTGACGCATGAAAAACATAAACAGCACGATAATCACAATCAAAGGCAACCAGTTCACTAGAATGGATGTCAAAAAGG
>JAUILT010000115.1 GCA_030432925.1 Bdellovibrionia bacterium
TGGCTTTGGTTTTTAAAAGACTTCTCCATAATGTTTTGTATACCCCTCAACTAAAACTTCTACCACTCTACCAATTTTCGGGGGCTTTCTACCATTTCTTATTTTGTGATTTGGATTTCTTTAATGATTTCAGGGAAAGCCGCCCTATAGTGGTTGAACCACTCACTGTTGATTATGAATATCAATGCGAGTGGCGAAAAACAAGAAACAAGCGGTAGCCGTGGCACATTATTTTGCTGACACAAGATATTAAAATTACTGGGATTGCCAAAAGCAAAACACTTAAATCTGTGCGTCCAAGACTTCTCTTTTCATTACGAAAGGGAACTGGGCGTATTTATTGGAGGCAAAAATGGGACTCATCTCTGACATAATTGATCGAATTATCTCTTTCGCAATTTTTCTGGCTTTAATAGGAGGATTGGAGTCGGCCACTTTGTATTTTGCGAAGCCGCCAAGCCCCATAAACGTGGTCTGATTTCTCTTTCAGACTTGAGTTACCAGCTTCAGGGTAAAGAAAAATACTGCTCCAGTATTGGCTATTGGCTGGTTAGATAAAAAGAGGTGTCCAGAGCCAAATAAAGACAAGTAGAAGTTTTTAACCTTCAAATGGGTTGATTTTATTTAGTATATACAATACACTACAAAGATAGGAGTCAGCTTGAAATACACCTGGGATGAAGAAAAGAACGAGAGCAATTTTCAAAAGCATGGAATCTGGTTTGAAGAGGCCTGCACTGTGTTTGCGGACATCAACGCTCTTGAGCTTTTTGACGATGAAAATTCGACTGACGAAGAGGAAAGATACATTTTGCTCGGCCTCTCCTCGGCACCTAAGCTACTCGTAGTTGTTTACTGTGAGAGAGACGGTGATGTAACCCGAATTATTCCAGCCAGGACGGCCACCAAAAAAGAGGAAAGAGATTATGAAAAAGGAATATGATTTCAGTAAAGCCAAAAAACGAAGTCAGAGAGTTAAACCCGACTCTCAACCGAGCAAAGTGCCAACGAGCATTCGTCTAGATGACTCTATCCTCGCTTGGTTTAAAACGGAAGCCGCCCGGCAAGGAATCCCTTACCAAACGCTCATCAGCAGCATTCTCCACAGATATGCCAGTTCTGAACTGGTGGATAAATCTGAGGTCAAGCGGATACAGAAGGTCAAAGGAGCCGGATAAAGCCATCGGTTTGGTCGGAAAAGCGGTAGGATTATTCATACATCAACGTTATCCCACTAATTTTATTGAAACTCAGAGCCCAAATGTCCATTATTTCGATTTGGACATTGGGTTTTCGGGAAACCTACTTTTGCCCTAGCTATAGGTCCTGACCGCATCTCGGGCGGTCACTTTGGCCGCGTCAAGGGTTTACAGGCCTTTTTGTCTCTGGGAATAATCAACGTACTGGGGGTGCCAAATTATGATTGAAAAGATAAGAGACTTTTTGTGTCAGGAATACCAAAGACGAAGCACGAGGAACCCTCGCTATTCTAAGCGGGCCTATGCTATAGATCTGGGAGTTTCAAGGTCGACCCTTATTGATTTTTTAGGCGGAAGACGGGGTTTGTCACAGACATCTATCGATTCAATTAAAAAGAGGCTGAACATAACCGAAGTAGAGATTCAGCAGCTATCTGATTTTAACTCAAGGCATCTCTTAACCGAAGATCAACTCGGCCAACTCAGTGATCCCACTTACTTTTCAGTGCTGGCCCTTAGTGAAATAAAAGATTGCTCCTCTAGTCCGAATTGGATCAGTAAGGTATTGGAGATTGATGTAAAGACAATCGAAAAAATTTTAAAAGTCCTCCATGATCTGAATTTGATAGATTTGAATGGGGGGACCCTCCGACGAAAAACCTCTTCAGTAGCGACATCCAATGGTTATCCCTCGAGAATTATTAAAGATCTGCATGCCAGTAATCTAAACCGTGCTGAAAAAAGTCTATATAAAGTTCCCATTGAAGAAAGAGAGTTTTCATCAATCACCGCCGCGATTGATGAGAATCAATTTGAACTAATCAAAAAATATTCAGAAGACTTTAGAGATAAGGTTTCAAAACTTATAGATAAAAAGAAAAGTCCCAATCGAATTTATACGGTATCAATACAAATTTTCCCCCAATCAAAGAAAATACAGGAGGTATAGCATGGTTGTTAGGGCTTTATTAATTCTTATAGGGCTCATCTTTTCCCCTTTAGCTTTTCCTGGTGGTGAGTATATTGGCAACGGTGGAGATGTCTTAGAATGTAGAGAAAATGGTCGATTCACGAGCATTGAATTACTCGACTTTTTCGAGGCGCGATTCATGGGAAGACCTTACACAATAGACTTGGGGGAGGAAAGCCTATCAGTTAGTGAGAAGGTTGGAATTTTTCTTGAGAGGATTGACCGAGTAGATCCCGAGAGAGGAGAGCGATATCGAAATTTTTGGTCCGTCTTTTTTGATGAAGCCCAGATCGAACCAATGGACTTGATAGACATTCCTGACAGTGGTCATATTGGTGTTCCCTATGGTTGCGAAATAAAACAATCTGCGATTCATAGAGAACCAATTCGAAGAACAGATAAAAGGTATTTTATTGATCAGACTCTTTGGGACCTTTTGGATAATACTAATAAGGCTGGTCTGATCATTCATGAAATCGTATATAGAGAGGCCTATAATCTAGGGCACAGAAACTCTCTTACGGTGAGAGATTTTGTCAGTTGGGTGACATCCAGAGAATTTTCTTTTGTAACACCATTTGTTTTTCAAGAGTACATTTACAAAAACGATCTTATCTTTCAAAGCCTGCATCAAGGTATTGACATTAGAGACTTATATATAACTCGTAGACATCCAAATGGGATGCCCGAAGATGCGGAAGTCCTTCCTGGAAGAAATGTTTTCTTTTACTATAAGGGCAAAAAGTTAGAAATCGCTGACCGTAGATATGATATTGGCTTTCACGATAATGGCCATGTCAGTTATGCTCAGCTAAAATTTGGCGAGTCAATCACAGTTGTCTATAAAGGACAGTCTCTGAAAGTAGATGGCTTTGTTACATTTTATAAAGACGGAAATCTCAGCAGCGGGGATCTTGTTGATCCTCTTGAAGTTTCCTTGCAAGGTCAAAGTGTAATATTGAAACGAGATATCTCTTTCGGGCCCAATATGGCGTATATTATCGGCGCAGATGTTTTAGAGGCACCTAATGACATGAATTTTAGAGTCGTTCACCAGCCTGAGGCAATGGCTTTAGGCACGAGTTCTTTAAGGTTTAATGAAAATGAAGATGTAATTAGTGGAAACCTGGTTGACCCCGTAAACATGTATTTTGGAGGTCATAAGATTAGGAAGGTTGAGTATTTCAACGCTGCTTGGGATTGGGGAAAGACTTTCTACTTCTCAACGAAGGAAGACAGTGCTATCCGCGTTAATGGGCAGTTGATAAACTTTCAGAGTGGAAGATTAGAGTTTCATACAGAGACTGCAACTCTTAAAGAAGGTACAGTCGAGTCAGGGACGATTTTGAATATTCGTGGAAAACAAGTGATTATTGAAAGAGTTCCTGAATATGGAATCTACGGACTTGTTCATTTCCGTGAAAACGGTATTCCTCTAGGGTTTCAGCTTTCGCGAGATACTGAGCTCTATGTTAGCGGAGACAATGGTGCTCATTTTTTCAGAAAGCGCAGTAGAGTATCATTTAATTCCAGCGGTTTTGTTGCTAGTGGTGTATTAGCGGCCCCTAAGAACCTCAAGTTCGGCGAGATTACTGTAAATGCCGTATCAACATTTAGTATGAACAGTGGCTGGTTCACAACTGAAGCCGATGGAGTCTATCAGCTGGAAACGGGGGTTTCGGTAAAAACAAAGAAGGGGAGATTAATCTTTCGCGAGGGAAAACTGTTAAGCTTCCAGGCTCGAGAGCCAGTTCCGATGGAGTTTCAGGGCCAAGAAATCCAAGTATTGCAAGCTCGACGAGAAACCTTTGATCAATTTGTGGATTTTACAAGCTCAGAAAATTTGGTGCTGCTAGCTTCCGACGGTTTCTATTATCGATACCCGGCAGGAGTTAAGGTATCGATTTACTCGGGAGAGTTGGTTGAACCAGGATCAACGGAGTGGCGAGTACCTAGGGGCTAAGGCTGGGGTTCTGGATGAGCGAATCTGTACTTTGCGACTCCCTAGGCGGTCACTAAGTCCTTGAATTTTGAGCTGAATATTTTTTGAAAGTGCAGCCAAATTTTTAGGCCTCAAAGCTGAAAATTTAAACCCCGACGATAAAGTTCCAAACTTCAAACTCACAGACAATATTGTCACCGGATGGAGCCGAGGGATTAAAGGTCAATACCTCATGGAAAACTGCACTAAAACAGCTTATCTAGGCGACAACAGCAAGCCAACTCTAATTCCATTAATTCAACCGTCTAAAGAGATTCTGGTTGAAGTTGCGCAGTATCTCAAAAATAACCTTGACCCCAAACAACGCCTTTTAAAGTGTGCTCCCGACAGTGTTGCCAAGTTTTGGAAAAATATTGCTAAGGAGTGTGGGTTTAAATATTTGAGCCCTCATCAGTGGAAACACTCTTATGCAACCATTGGAGCCCTCCACTTTCACGACTGGTATAGGGGTAATATATATAACCTTCAAGTTTGTTGCCAGCACGAAGACATCAGGATGACCATGAAATACGTGAATCAAAAGTCAGACGAATTTTTGAAGGGGTTTGAGGAATAGATGTAGACTTTAGGCCAATGTGACAAAGTTTAGTTATCATTTTTAGTAACAGATTAGTAAACTTAATTTATGAATCTTTTTGAGTTTCAAGACTACAAAGAGTTTATTCGTAGTTGGATTTCCGCCCAGCCCAAGGGCGGACATGGTGAATATCGGCGCCTTGCACAAGCATTGAATGTCTCAACGACAATGATTAGCCAGGTTTTTAAAAGTGATAAACACCTATCCATGGAACTGGCAAATGAGACTATTGAATATCTTCAACTGTCTTTTGAAGAAGGAGACTACTTTTTGTTGCTCGTAGAGTATGCAAGGGCCGGCTCCTTTAAATTAAAGGAAAGGCTACTCCGACAAATCCAAAAAAAGCAGGAACTAGCACGATCAATTAAAAATTTGATGAAAAATGAAGCTGAGCTTTCCGAAAAAAGTAAGTCCATATTTTATAGCAGTTGGAAGTACAGTGCCATTCGCTTGCTCGTTGACTTGGAAAATAATAAAACAGTATCTGAAATTGCAGATGGACTTAGTTTACAAAAAAATCACGTACAAAAAATTTTAGAGTTTTTAATAGAAAATAAGCTTGTCATAAAAAAGAATAATAACTACATGATGGGGCCAGCAAGAACTCATATACCTTCCGATTCACCCCTAGTTTTTCGTCATCATCAAAACTGGAGACTACGTTCTGTAGAAATTATGACTGAGGGACGAGAAAGCGACTTATTTTTCACTGCCCCAATGTCCTTGTCGGAAGAAGTCGCCTTCACGGTTCGGCAAAGGCTTCCAAAAATCATAAAAGAAATCACTGACTCTGTGGCACCATCGAAATCTGAAACTGTTCGTTGTTTAAATATCGACTGGTTTCAATATTAAAAGTTAATCATAATTTCTTTTCAGAGCACCCTTTAAGAAAGAATCAATTTGAGTTTCAGAAAGTGACTCAAAATCATCAACAATCCAGTTAGTCATAGTTCTTACAGCTTTATAATCATGATCATTCAACTCGATTTTGTCGCCTCCAATGACTCCCAGGTTGGTGCCCGTACCAAGCCATTGAAATTTTTCATAGCATTCATCTCTCGCCTTTTTATATATGCTCTCGTCCTCGTCAAACAAGTACGCTGACGCGGCAGCAAGGCATTTGTCAAATTCACGTGTAAACTCGAGAATTCGAACACCCATTACTAGCTCATGAACAAGAATTTTTATTTTATCATTGCTGTTCATGTCAGAGTAAATTTTGCTATCTATCCATACTTCTTGAGTGTCTTGTAATCCTATTTGCCCCAAATCCTCATCTTTAAACGCAACTCCAACTTTCAAAGGAGAAAGCTTTTCAAGTTTTACTGGAACGAAATACCACATCCTATGTTTTAAAATATGGAGAAAATCCGCTGCAAATCGGTTGTGGATTTCGTGTAGGCTACTAATGATTGGCAGCAACTCATCATGTACTTGTTTATCCTGTAACATATTTACCCGAAAAGATTCGAGAGGCCGCCCTTCAACGCCGTTACCTCCACCGCTATCAATTCCTCCCATTTCACTTTTAGGCGTCTCAGGAGACTTTTCCCATTGATAAACAGTTTCTTTTCGAACAACTTCCTTTTGACAGCCCATCAAAATCAGGCCTAATAGAAAAGTAGTCAAAATTTTAAGCCAACAGTTTTTCATTTCAATTCACCCTAAAAACCTTTTGATCTAGTGTTTTAAGGTCAAAAACTTTTTCAGTAATTTTTCCATCTATCCGCTGTACCAAAATTGCCTCTTGGAGAGAAAAGTCTACGGAAGCGCTCAATGCACGAGATTTTTCAATAACTTTGCCATCATTAAAAACAATAAACTCCACATCTTTGAAAACATAAATAGGCAAAACTGCGGACCCAAATCCTCGAAGACCATCAATTTTTAAACAAACATTCGACATATTACAGGTTTTTAGAGAGGTCTGCTTTAGTAAAATACCGCTCGCCGAAGTTTGCTTTAACGCAAGAACTCCCTGGCTCAAAATTGCAAGCCAAAGAGTTAAACTAAGCATGGAAAGACTACTTATAAGTTTCACTTTAAATTTCCTTCTACTCACAATTTCCATCAAGAAGTACAGATTTTGCATTTCCTTCAGGCAAGATTCTCCCAAGTGAATTATCACGTAAAGTTTCTGCCTTTCCACATGCATTGTAAGATGCCGGTGCGATATCTCGCAAATTTGCTATTGGAGACTTGAAAACTATCATAGGGTCAACTGCCGTTTCCACTCTTTGACCATCAGCTTTTCTAATGACCTGTCTTGTTGATCCAGCTAAGATATCATCGAAAAGTTTAAGGTTATCTCTACTTTCAAACTTGTCACCAACACAAATTCCATTTTCAACAAGCATATTGGGGCGTTTAACTTCCCACTCGTTTGCCAAATTTGGGCAAAGCGCATGTTGATTTTCATTTGCCCATTTCCATGCTGCTGAAAAATCAGACCCAAGATCGGTCACAACAGTCATAGATTGATCTCCCCGAAGCTTCCCAAACTCTGGATTTGACTCTAACACCGATTGAACCTCTTGTGCGGGAAGAGGTTGTTGACCTGATTGAGAACGTTCCATATTGAGTTTTACAAGCTTTTTAAGGCCATCAAATTTATACGATGTATATGGGGTTAAATAAAGTACTATTCCAGCTGCGTATTGTTGCATCACTTTCACATCAGCAGCATTAACTCCCACTCGAGCCATCATTGAAGGGTCACATTCATAATCATAGTAGTCTTGATTAGAATCTAGATATTCAATTTGGCTGTCCGAAAGATCACGACCATCGATAGCATTCCCCGAACCACCACTCCAACTAATTCGACAACTGTTGTACATTTTCCGACGAATAGCTTCTTCAAATAGATGTGGGTTTAGATTGAGATTTAACTCCATTTCTGGATTCGACTTTAGATAAGATCGAAACTCATTATAGCCATTCCTCACTTCGGTTAGGAACTTCTGAGCTTGTTCTGCATCTGTAATTGAAGGGCCTCCACCCTGTGTGATGAAGTCTTTAAATGATGAATCCGGAATTTTATTAAGATCTTTTTGAAGCTGATCTTCATTGCCAAACTCTTTTACTAAAGGGCGGATTCGCTGAACTATCCCTTTGTAAGCCATAAAGGGCTTTATAAATGCTTTATAAAAATTAGCTCTTTGGTTTTTCGGGTCTTTTGCTAATGCTTGGTCGAAAACTCGATTAGCCAGCATAAATGTATATGGGCCTACTAGTTGTTCCCCCGCTAAGGCCAATTCTTCAGCATCCATTTGCGCGTTGGTTGTGATAACCTTATTGTTCTCTTTAACTTTTTCATCTTTTCCACAAGCGGTGAGAAAAAACGGCAGAATAAGAACTACACAAGCAACTTTCTTTAAATTATTGTGTTTCATTTTTTACTCCTTTGAGTTCATTTTTAAAGTTCATTTCAATGAACTCAAAATAATCAGGTCCCAACAAAAACCATAGATTTATTAAGTGAATTGTTTGCCTAAAAATTTACTATTTAGTTAACTTTTTATATCTAACGGCTTTAAATTGCAGTTGATGAGCCAACCTACAAGTCAAAATATAGCTAGTTGAAGTATGCTTTCTTGAATTTAATTCAATTTGAAGGCCGAAATTCGCCCAATGGGTTAGCCTCTCGGGTCGAATTTACTCAAATTAAATGATACCGAAATGGAGTGATCGAAAATGTCACTTGACGTGATTTGGGTGCGGTTTTTAGTGAGGCAACCAG
>JAUILT010000008.1 GCA_030432925.1 Bdellovibrionia bacterium
ATCGAGAGCCACAATTTGAACAGAAGGCGCGAATAGCGGTGTGAGAAATATATTCTTTTAGTAAGAATTCGCCCTTAATTAACTTTAGCGTTCTTGGATCAACAATACTTCCTCCTTACGTTTTATAATTAGATTACTATTCGGTAAAACATAAGGAAAAGTAATGTCTAATTTTGAGACAAAAATCGCTCAGCACGCTTATACTCCTCAATAATTGGACCTACCACACTACATAATAAGTTGGAAAGATTGCTTGAGTTCTACTCTGTACTTCGGAAAAATTGGATAGTGCAAATTATGTTTCTTTTTTATGCCAGTATGCTTTACTAACAAAATCTGCTTCTTCTGATGGAGTTACAATTCCCACATTTTCCATTCTTTCAACCCACTTAATAAGAATTTTACCAATTTCATTTAAGCTGCAGTCGAACCAAAAGTCTCCATATTCGTAAACATATGCTGCCATCTTTGATGAATCTCTTCTTTTGAATCTTTTTTAAAGAAATGAACTTCAGATCTAGTTTTGCTCAGCCGATCTCTAAACAAAACAGATACTTTTCCTCCTTGGGATGTAATATCTGAGACTTTTCTAATGAGATTATGCTGATAAATACAGTCCTCGAAAAAACTAATATGTTCATCTACAGACTTATTCTCCAATTTTAAATCTCCAACTAGACTTTCCCAGCCAAATTTTTCTCCCTCCACAAATATTTTGTTAAGGGCACCTCCATCTAATAGATACTCTTCTGAGATCGGTATTGAAATATCCTCGGTTTTTTCAGTTTTTTCCAAAATTTTCTGTCCGTACTTCTCATTTACCCACTTTTTAATATTTAGGTAATAAAACTTCTCTAGGGATTCACAATAAACAGCTAGGTAAGTTGGTTCAGAATACCGATACCAATTAATAAGGTGAGGCGTTTTTAGCGTGACCGAAACACTACCTTTTTTTTCCAATTCACTTTTTGAAATCGTCGTCGCTTGAAGACCTTTTAATTGAAAAAATACAACCGATGAGCCAGAGATACTCCCTCTATCTGTCTTTACTTTTAGATGGAGCCCAATGTCTCTTTGGGAATGGTCTCTCTCATATTTTAGGAATTCACCAAAATTAACGACTAGTTGCTTAAACTTCAAGGTATATTCTTCTTCAAAGTCTGAGTTTCGGTCACTCATTTCTAGACAACTTCTCCTATTTGAAAAGTGGGACACTAATCTAAAAAGAAAAATTATTAACTAAGTAGTTAGATTTATCAAATATTGTTTAAATGGTTTTTATCTAAATGTGGCTGTACTTCAGTACAAAAAAGAGCATTAACTATATCGCCAGTTAATTCATCTTTTTCACATAGTTCTTTAGCAATCAGCTCTATTGCTGGTTTAACTGGTTCCAACACATCTATGCAATCTCCCATCTTGTGGTTGAGATAGGACCTCACAAATGGATTTTTAATCATATTCATTGAACCTGCTTCTGGAACCTGAAGGGTTGAAACCCATTTTTTGAAATCCTCAATTTGCAACAAATCTTCAGTTATTTTGGCCGCAACAGCAAGATCATCGCCACCAATATTTGCTACATCATAAAATAGAATTTCACTAGCATATCCACCCAAAGCAATCATGATTCTCTGGATAGCTTTTTCTCCTGTAAATTTAACACCGGGATCGTCTGGCTCTAATTTCAAAAAGGCACGATACTTCTCCGCCCCTGAAAGGGATGCTATGCCTTTAAGTGAAATTTCCTGAATTCTCTGGCCAAATCTCAAAGTCATCAATGCATGACCTGTTTCATGACGTGCTATTTTTAATTTCTTCCACTCAAACGCTTCATTTAAAATCTCAGCTATTAAATCAGATTTTCCTTCAGAATATTTAGTACGCTCCTCGGAATGGGCTTCTGCCAGTTTCATTTTCAGTTCCTGATATCGGAATGATGCCTCGGGTGAAGCTCTTAGGTAATCCCGAAAAACAATATGCTTTTCAACTTCACTATCATTTTTTTCAAATACATGAAGATGGATTAAACCAAATTCTTCATTCTTGTCATAAAGAACACAATACCGTCTGTTAGCGATTCCATACTCACCCTTCCATACAAAGCCCAACGCTTCCAGGTAGGCCCTGAAGTTATCAAAAATTTGAATTGAAGGAACTATTCCAAGAATATCTAAGATTGGTTTGGCATGAATATTAGGAATTGAGGTGCTGCCTATGTGGTGCAGATCCAATTCTGAAGAGATACTTTCTATCAGGGTTTCCCTAGCTATTAAAAATGCCTTAGACCAATTGGGATTGTGAGCAGATAAAGAAATGGTCTTTCGACTCATCCCCAGGCTTTGCTTTTCTATCTGCTCGCGTAATGACATTCAGGCCATCCCTAAATGGTTATTTTCTTTGCATGAGAGCTGCCAACTTCGGACTTCGCAACTTCTGACTCCACTTTTAACAAATGGGTCCGATAGAGCAATTTCTTTGGCATCTTCTAAAGACTCAGCCTTTATGATAACCATACCACCTTTGTGATCAATAAAAGGACCACAAAGCTCTAATCGCCCATTATCTTCGAGCTCTTTCAAAAATTGAACATGATCTCTGATGTGAGCTTCAGTGGTTTTTACACCTTTGATTTGATCAAGCAAAATGACATACCTTCGATGCTTCATTTAGCCACATCTCCCTGGTCATCTCGTTCTTTAATATCCTTTTTTTCCTGAGTTTCCATTACATGTTTTGCAGAAGGCCTTAAAAATGACTGAAATTCACCAAGAGCATTTCCAAATCCGCTGCTGCCAGGCTTTTTCTTTCTCCAGTAGACATATCCTCTTTGCTCTGCCCACAGACCAATTCGATCTAAAATGAATAGACCAACCAAAATTAAAAGAATGTTTACTATCCAGTTCATCAATATAACCACAAGCCCATTGAAATGCCGTCAATATAGCGATCATCTGACATTTTAATTTCTTTGTAAACCCTTCCTTCTTCTTTAAAACCTAAACTTTCATATAACCGAATCGCTGGCTTATTCCCAGCCATAACCATTAGCTCAATTTTCTCAACAGAATTATCAGAGCTTCTTGCCCATTCTATTAGCTTTGAAATAAGTAACTTGCCAACTCCCTTTCCTCTGAATTCTTTAACGACTCCCATTCCAAAATCACCTCTGTGCTGGATACGTCGTCTACCTGATCTATTTCTAAAATCTATATTGCCAATAATTTTTCCATCAAGTTCAGAAATTATTGAAATGGCCCCCGCCTTACCATCGAAATCTGTGATCCACTTTTGTTGCTTTTCAAGATCACCTTCATATTCATCAGGTTCAGTGACCACGAATTCGCTATTTGAAAACATATGATTGCAGTAATCGATAAACTTCTGAGCATCTTCAATTTCAGGAGAACGCAAAACTATAGTCGTTCCATCTTTTAAAATTTCTTCTGTCTTTTCAATTTTTGCCATTCGTATTTCCTTTTATAGGACTTTCCCTAAAGGTGAGTTCTTTTTTCAACAGGGATGTGTCCAATTTCACCAAATGTGACTAACCGCAACTTACCATCTGCCTCAATGCTTACCGTTGAAATGCTGCATTGAAATATATCAAAATTGATCCATTTGCTTGTATCAACGCCCAAAGCCTTTACCACAAGGTATCTGATGATGTTGCCGTGACAGATCAGAGCCTCATGCTTTTCACCTTTGCCTTTGTAGGGCTCAAAGTATTTCTTAAAGGCTTGATTCATTCTCGCTTTTGTCTTCTTCAACTGAGACTTCTTAAGTTTTTTCTGACGTATCAACTTTTCTGGAAACTCAGGGATACCCTCAACAATGAGCCTACAATTTCGACTCTTTGATGAATCGAGCTTTTCTAAAATAAGTTCTCCGGTTTCTTGTGCCCTTTTCATTGTACTTACATGGATCACGGAGACTTCATGTTGATTGAGTCGAGAACCAACTCTTCTTGCTTGATAACGGCCCAAAGGAGTGAGGCTTCCATATTCTTTATGGTCCTTATCCATGTTGTATTGGCCGTGTCTAATAAGATGTATGTACTTCGTTCCCATTTATCATCCACCTACACAACTAATGTGGTCGCGTTTTAGGCTGTCCTTTCCACTTAACACCAAATTCTTCACAAGTAGCACTGTACATTACCAGATCATTCCATTTGCCCCTTAAAAAAACAGCTCTCTTTTTGAGCCCTTCTTTTCTGAGGCCAAGAGAACGAGCCAACATGATTGATCTTCGATTTGATGGCTCAATCCCTGCCTCGATCCGATGCAGTTGGATGTCCCTAAAAGCTATATCGATCATGGCAAGGGTGGCCTCTTTACCGTACCCCTTACCCCAAAATTTATTGTGAATGAAGTAGCCAAGATATGAAGTCTGTCCAAGGCCTCTTAAAATATCCATAGCAGCCACTCTTCCCACCATTTTACCCGATGTCTTTTCAAAAACAGCTAGATCAAAAAACTTATCTGAGTCTCTTAAATTTTTCTGACTCTTAAGAAGTCTCCTAAAATTTGACTTGTTCAAATCAGATGGATCACGATTCTTATTGTCCCATTTATTTTTAGGGGGTGACATTGAAGAAAAGTAAGTCTTCCACTCAATAAAGTCAGATAAAGCGAGCGGCCTTACAATCAGTCTTTTAGTTTTTCTAATGAATAAAGCCATAACTCCTCAGACTACCTTACGAATCGAACTACCCATACTACCAGCCAAGCGATACTCGGCTTCTTCTAATGGCAACCAATAGCAATGAAAATTCATCCCTTTGTCTAAGCCATCCCCACCCACTTTATGGACCCATTTTTCAGGGATCGCTTCTCCTGCTTCAAGTAAATAAACGTGGCGGCGATTGAGCTGACTATGAGTATTTCTATACATTAGGTATTGATCTATTTTTTCAATGACTTTCACGTTAGATAGACCGACTTCTTCTGAGACTTCACGTAACACAGCAACTTTAGGGTCTTCTCCAGCGTCCACCGTGCCCGCTGGGACCTGTATACCAGCTTCACTCCATTCTTTGTCATGCTCAAATACAACAAGGTCTCTCTTGTTATTTCTAAGTACGTAGGCCACAACTTTGTCCACTATAGGAATAGACGTCAGACTTTCACAGAACTGTTCCCACTCAAGATCAGTCGATTGTTGATGAGAGCTGCAGATGATTTGAAATTCATCTTGGTAATATACTTCGTTTGGATCATCTAGTTTAAGGACTGCGAGAGGTTCTCTAACAACTGATCTATGCCATTCTTGAAGTCCTGATGAAAGATAGGTTTCTACCCCTTTCTCAGTCCAAAATGAAATGGCTCCCGGATATTTTTCTCCAACTTTAGGGAGCCATGCGCCGTCTGGCTTGAGTTGTCTTCTTTTGTCATCCCTTGGGCACCATTTCTCGACGGCTTCATAAATGCCTCTGTCGCCACTGAGAAATCTGAAATATGAAGCCATCAGTTCACCCCCAACACCTTATCAAATTCACGAACATTGGCGGTCTTTTCTTCACCTTTCCATTCATAGGTTTTGCCATTGGACTCAAACCCCATTTTCATCCAAAAATCAGAGACATCATTTTCATCGGAAACGCCAAGTCTTATTTTCTTACATTCTAAGGCCCGCTTGATGTAGTCTTCCGCTAACTCATAACTCTTACGGCCCAAGCCCTTACCGAACTGATTTTCTTCAAGAAGCAATAGGCCTAAATAGCAAACGCCTTCTTCTGGATGGTTGGCATGAAGATCCAAAATTCCAATGGGCCTTTCTTCATGCTCGATGACCAAAAACTCTTTAAAATACTTCTCATTTGTTTTTTTCGGACCATCAACCAGAGAATGCTTTGCCGTTTTCTCCGTCGGTAAACAGCCGTCCACTTTTATAAAATAGTTCGGTGATTTTTTGAAAATATCTAAAACCTCATTTACATTTTCTTCAGAACAAACTCGAAATGACAGATGCCCTCCAAAGGGTCGATTAGGTTTTCCTCTGTGAGACCCTATATCAAGTTGCGGTACGTCCTCCCAAAGCCAACCTTTGCGAGCACATTCTTTGTTTCTTAGTGGGTTTAATGGATAGGTGATTTTTTCCTGTTTGAAGTCTTCAGCTTCTCCTATGCAAATATAAATGACATCTTCATCAGTGTCGTTAATGACTGTGTGTGATATGCCTGTATTAGAAGAAAATGCTGCAAAGTAACCTTCCTCAACTTGTTTTGCAAAACCGTCCATCCATATCGTAGGGCGTCCTTTGAGAACATAAACAAACTCTTCTTCATGGGTATGCGCATGAGGAAACGCACTTCGCCTTCCAGGTGGTAAGCACTCGTACCAGATACCAAGAGCTTTTAATCCAACTTTATCTGTAATACGAAAGCCTGTCCCAAAAGCTTCATTGTCACCGGGGTAGTGAAAGACTTTTCCTTTTTCGACATCGGGACAGTAAATGAGACATTCTGGGCTATCGGTCCCACGCTCTGATTGCTTTACCAACCCTGGCAACCCATTGTGTGAACCTAAACTGTGGACAGGGGCTTCTCCCCACCAAATACCACAGCTTTCTTTTAATTCTGGATTGATCGGAAAGGAACAAAGATTTTCTGGCTTGGTTTTCTCTCCAGCAACAAGCAAATGAATGTCTTCATCAGTATTGTTGATAAAGGTGTGGGCAATACCTGTACCTGCAGGAAAACCAACAGCATGGCCCTCCTTTAAATCATAAATATAACCGTTGATCCATAAGTGAGGATTTCCCTTTAAAACAAATACAAACTCTTCTTCAAGGCTTTCTGCATGAGGAGAAGATGTGCGGCAACCAGAAGGCAGCACCATATGGTGAACAGCCACTCGGCTAAATCCCACCTTTCTTCCAATATCAGAATCAATAACTTTGATACCATTTTCCTGTACTTTATCCACACTCGCAGGATCTTGATATTTGGTGAAGTGATTCACATATTTATCGAACTTCTCATTCCATGTCTGCACGACATAGTCCCCTAAACTATTATTTCCTAAAAAACCTCGGAACCTGGTGGAACCAGTGTCCGAAGTCACAAATAAATGATATTATATACTTAGATCCATTTTTAGGTTCCAAGATTGGTGGAGGTCGCTCCATAGTAGGGGAACCAGCTACCGTTGACCTAAGTTATCAATTGTTCTGGAAAAAACAAGAGAAGAAACAGTGAGTTTGGTTTTGTTGGCACACAACTTTTCATTTTTTAGGAGGTTTTCATGCTCTCTGCCATTAAAGATATTGTCATCGCCGTGATGTTTTGGGCGAGTATTTTGACGGGAGGCTACGCTGCCATACCCACAATTTATAATGAGGTCAGGTCCATGACCCAGCATCGGGTCAGTCGTGGACTATCCTCAACAGTCAAATTCACTGAGGCTCTAATTCAACCCAAGGGCCAATAAAATTGGTCTTGACAAATTGACCGATATATCGTACAAACTAATAATGAAGTGCACCGATGAGTTTTCAGCTTGGATTGATGGTCTAGATCGTTCCTTAAGGATTAGGATCGACCAACGGATTCAAAGGCTTGCTGATGGCAACCCTGATCTTCATAGACGGTTTGATAACCTTCTGGAGATCAAATGGAAAACCGGCACGATGGGTTCTTTCAGGCTTTATTGTGCAGAAGTTGACGGTGTGATTTTATTGCTCGGAGGCCATAAGGATTCTCAGAGCAAAGATATTAAAATGGCAATTGCGCTTTTAGAAGGAGTAAAAAATGGCAAAACGAGAATCAAAGAATATGAATAAATATTCCGATGCCGAGATCATTGATAGCTTCTTTGCTTGTTGGGCTGATGGTGACCCTGACGACATCAAATCGGCTCTTTATGCTCTTATAAAGCGTTTTGGTGGCACCCATTTGTCAGATTCCACCGGAATCCCCCGCACCACCCTTTATGATATGTGCAAGGACGATAGCAACCCAACTCTTGAGAATTTGTGCTTAATTATTGATTTTCTGAAGTCACAAAAGGTTGCCTAAAGTTCGCCATGAGAACGAGCCCAGACATTTCGAGAAGGTTGGCTAATAACTAATAGTTTGAACTTTCATTTTCAACGGAACTCTTCATTCAATCTAGACTTTGACTTTTGTGTCGAATAACCCCAGTTTTTATTCATAATTTCTTGCAAGTAACAAATCCAGATGAATTAGAGGATTTAAACTCAACACCTTCATTGCCCCCATTTTTCACCCAAACTAGAGTTTTTGGCTCAATGAACCCTTTTTCGACCTCTAGAGGGTCGGCAGAAAAATCACAACTTGCCTTGAATGCGTAATCATCAGCACACCTAATTAGAGCTTCACTTGCATTAGTAGAGTTTGTAAGTGAAGACTCAAGCTGACAATAAGTCTTCTCTTTTTTCTTAACCGGAGTCTCACAACCAGCAACAATAAGTAATATTAGCAGAAATATATTCAGAACTTTCAAAAAGCCCCCCAAATTTTTGAATCAGCCTCAAAAATGCTGACTAACAGATTCCTGAAACGGTAACTTTTTAGAAGAAACTCAGTAGAGCTATTTATTAGCATCTATTATTCCAATAGGCACAATATTGCTCTATAGCTAAAATATCTATTTGCATAGAAAAGACTTCCGGTGAAGCCGCTAAGAGCAATACCATTTCGAGTTGTGCTTGGATTGATTATAGACGAGGATGACCAAAATGTATTGTTACCCAAATCACCTTCTGCGGGCTTAAACCCCTCTTGGCTATAGTAGAAAATGTCACGGGCTCCATCCTCATTCACAGCCTCGACTAGATAGCATTCTTTATCTGAGTTATCACAAGAATTCACAATACCTTTAGCCCCCAAATTCATGGCAAGGTGAGCTAACTGGCGAGCGCTTGGCAGGGATGTTCCTTGGTCTGAGCAATATTCTTGGGCCCAGGAATAGTGTCTCCGCATTACTTTTTCGTCTTTATCTTTTACAACATCCATAAAACCAGCACTGGCAAATGTATTTAAAGAAAAAACAGCTAAAATCATCAATAAAAATAGTCTCATATAAAAAGTCCTTTATAAATTTACAGCCACTATAGTTGTTATCATTTATTAGTTTAAAACCATACTACAAATACCACCGACGTACCAATCGTCACCGGCATCTAAAAACCATTTATCAATATACCCTTTAGTTGAATAAAAACTAGCCCACTTTCTTCCACTTGGGTGGTTAAAAGTATTTCCAAGCCAATACCTTTTCTCTGTACCAAATTGATTGATTTTAAGTTGTGGATAAACCTCCGTCATTTCTTTAGTGATTTCTCCAGCAAAACTCAAATCCCATTCAGATTTTACATTTTGAAGAGATAATTCTTGTTTCAAACCTTGGCACCTGGACTTGGCTGAGCTCCATCCAAGTGCACTTACGATTTGGAAAATTGATTTTGTTTCAGGACTCAGCCAAAACTCACGATCTTGTTTTTCCATAACCAATTTTAAACCTTTGGAGCTCCTATTGCAGTTGGCGATACGCATTTCAAGATCACCTTGTAGACCACAGTCCGCAAATACACTGAGATGAAAAAAAGAAATCAAAATCATAAGTTTTAAATGAGTCATTTCAGAAAAACCTCTCGGCAAGAAAGCTAGTTATTTAACTCAACTATGGCACTATACATACAGTGATTAGTCAATTCTGCATTAAGCCATTTTCACTCCCTAACCAACAAAGCACTTACCCAAGGAAATAACATCTTCTACGACCCAGAGCATCTAATACGCTTAAAGCCAACCAAGAAGTTATTTGAGACAGTGCTCCAGAGGATGAGTGACCCACCAATGGGTCAGCCGTTCCTCCTTTATTTTTGAGTTCGTCGAATTTTTTAAAAATTATGGGTCACGACCCATTTCTGGGTCAACGGCTTGAAAACCGAACCATAGAAATATCAAAGACTTAAAACAGAATTTCCATCTCTTGCCAATGGCCCCAAAGTCGCAATCCCATTTCTTTGAATGGCGAAATTAATCGCCACCGAAAACACTCAAAGGAGAATCGCGTGTTTAGAGGAAAAGAAAAAAATAATTCTGGTGCAAGAGATAAAATTGCAAGGAGGTGGAAATGAGTGAGCAAGATAAATTCAGTTTGATTGTGGGTTGGACTGCCGTCGGTTTTATTACCTTGGCAATTTATTTTGGCAGTCTGACTGTGGCAGCAATGAAAGTTGGCTTTTGGTCCTTGATTTTGGGATCTGGGCTCGTGACAGGTCTTGTCTATTATTTTTTTATCGAGTTCGTCACCTATATGTGGACTCATGGAAAAAGTTGTCACGAGTATCTCGTCAATTTGCAAACTGCGATCTATCGGTCTGACGAAGTCATGGACGAGTTTAAAAAAGAAACAGAAGCCTTTCAAACACAAATGAGTCGTTTGAACGACAACCTGCTTAGGATGGAAAAGCAGATTTGCGCACTTGATGCCTACGAAGTCGGAAAATCCACGCTCGATTTAAAGGTTGCTTCAGAAAAATTAATGGAAAAAAGGTAGCCTGTGTCTTATCCGATTACTCAACGGGATATTGCTGTTTTAAATGCCATTGATGACTTTGGATTTTTGACAACGGAGCAAATCAGGAGACTCTATTTTTCGGATTGTCATCGTTCTGTTGTCTATCGACGACTGGGGATTTTGCATAAAAGAAAGCTCTTAAAGTACGCCACCACAACAGTTAAAGGTTGTTACATTTGGCGACTGACTTCAAAAGCAGCGTCAGCAATTGGTTCGTCTCATGTGCTTAAAACGATCAATCACAACACCGTTTACCACGATGTTTTGGCAGCTGAGATCAGGATAATGATGGAAGGCTTAGGAATTGGCTCCAATTGGACTTCGTCGAATAGACTTCTGCGGCAATCTCGAGAGTCAAATTATTCGAACTTAGAGAATATTCCCGACTGGCTTTTTACATTTCACAACAAGAGTAAAGACATGACATGTGCTCTTGAAGTGGAAATTAGCCTCAAAACAAAACGAAGAATCAAGGAGACCGTAGAACAGTACCGTGATGGCCGAGGTACTGATATGGTGTGGTATTTTGTCTATTCTAAAAAGATGGGTGAGCTTTTTCAAAATAAACTGCGTCCTTATATCACGGAGCCTAATGCACAAGGGTGGCTTCATTACACCCTTATCAATGATTTTTTAAGCGATCCACTAAAAGCGAAAATTCACACAATGAATCCCAGCTTTGAAATCGGAAGCGTGTGTAATCCGAAAAAGTTAAATCAAAAATTTCCAAGAAATGGGAGCAATACACCTGTCGACAAAAATGAAACTGAGTCGACAAGTATTCAAGAGGAGAAAAATTTATGAATTTTTATAAGGCTTTAAATTCACTTAGGAAATCAAAGTTTCAGAAAAATCAAAGTTGTTGTTCTGAAACTGACACCTTACGGGGGGATTCTAAGGGGGTGTATGGGTACAAATATTGGTTTCAAAACAGATCTGATTTTTATTTTTCAGGAAGGAACTTTCTTATGACCCTAGCTAATCATTTATTTGTTCCCTTTTATAGTGCGTTTTATCTCGCTATTTATAAAGCTGGGTTGTTCACTATCACATGAAACAGTGGCAGCCCGAGATTGTTGGGCTTTCATTTGAATCTCTCACTGAAGAGGAGTTTGAAATTTTACTTGAGGAGCTTGTGGAAATTATATATTCTCAGATTTGCCAACAAAACCGAGCCACCGATTCTCTCAAATCAAAAGGAGAGAAATAATGTCATCGGTATTGAAATCAAATCGAGATTATTCAAAAGCAAAAAAAATCGGGCTTTATATCAGAGTTTCAACCCAAGAGCAGGCCGCCAATCCAGAAGGATCCATCAAAAGTCAGGAGCAAAGGCTTCGGCAGGCTGTAAAGTTTCGCAATTTTGATGAACCTTTTGGAGAAGTAAAGCGAGTTTTTATTGACCGAGCCAAGTCTGGCAAGGATACCAAAAGGCCTGCACTTCAAGAAATGCTCAAAAGCATCAAATCTGGTGAGATTGATTTAGTGATGGTGACTGAACTTTCCCGTCTTTCAAGATCATTGAAAGATTTTTGTGAGATGTTTTATATGATGAAAGAGCTTGGATGTGGCTTTCAAAGTCTCAGGGAGCAGTATGACACCACCACTGCTGCGGGAGAGATGATTCTCTACACCGTGGCCAATTTGGCGCAATTTGAACGCCGCCAAACCAGTGAACGGATTGCTGCTAACTTTCATGCAAGATCCCAACGTGGGCTTTACAACGGTGGCCCTGTGCCACTTGGCTATAAACTCATCCCTGAAAAGCGAGGATATTTGGCAATTGATGAAGAACCAGCATTGATTGTGAAAGAAACCTTTAAAACATTTTTAAAAGAAGGCTCTTTGGCTCAAGCGGGGAAATCGCTCAATGATCGTGGGTTTAAAATAAAAAAGAAAACCACGGGCGGAGGTGATAAACGCCTTGGTTATTTTACCACCGATAACCTTCATGGGATTCTCACAAGAGTGGCCTATATTGGCAAAAAGGCGGTGAAAAATCGAAGTGGTGAGATAGAATTAGTTGATGCCTGTTGGCCAGCGATTGTTGACGAAAAAACCTTTTATCGAGTGGGAGACATTTTAAAGAAAAACCATAGGAGGTTTAAGCCAAACTCACGAAGGCGCTACCCTTATTTATTATCACGCCTCACCTCATGCGGTGTTTGCGGAGATCGGCTGACTGGAAAGTCGGCACATGGGCAAAGTGGTAAGGTTCCTTACTACGAGCATGGTTGGGCAACCAGAAAACAGAGCTGCCAAACAAAAAAATTTTTTAAATGTGAAAATCACAAGAGATTTCAGGCAAGAAAGCTTGAGCCTGCTGTTTGGAGTGAAATCGAAAAGCTTCTTTCAAGTGATATTTTCGCTCAAAAACTCACTGAGAAGGCAAAGTCCATGTACAAGCCTTTGAGTCAGGATCTCGCTAAAAATAAGCTTAGAGAGAAGTCTGTGGCGTTTGATAGGCAATTGGAAGCTTTAGCAGAACATTTAACCAAATTACCAATGGATGTGAGTCCTCAACCCGTTTTTAATCAAATGCAGAAGATTGAAAAACTAAAAAAGGAAGTAGGAAAGGAAATAGACGCGTTAGGTGAAAAGGAGATTAAGAACCAACCTCCCATTGATTTTGATAATTATAAGGATTTTTTAAGAAAGTTTAAAAAGTCACTAAAGGGTGAAGACGGTCCTGAAGTGAAAAGAAAAATAGCTGAAAAGCTAATTCATAAAATTGAGCTTTTGCCAGAAGGCTTTAAGCTGCATTTTTATATGAGGGCAGGACATTTTGACGACCCAAGTTTGGGACAGAAAAAAAGCATAAAAAAAGGGGTTAGCATTCGAGCTAACCCCAGTTCAGGTCCTTCGGCTGCGCCTCAGGACGACATGTCTAAACTTTTCGGTTCGAATAGTTTGACAAATGGTGGGGCGGCGGGAATCGAACCGGGGTCCTAAAATTACATATCATATTGAAATCACGAATGGAAATAAAAAAAGGGCTTTGGCCAAATGGACCAAAACCCCTATAAGTCGAGTATGTTGAAGTTGATTTGAAGTCAGAATTTATGAAATAATTATTTACTGTATTACCGTAATACAGTATACTCTATAGAGGCTTCGGAGAATTACAGCATGATCAGTTACTTTGGTAATAAAATAGCTTCAGATTTATTCCATAAGGGAGAATCAAATAAAATTCCGAGACAGTATTGGAAAAGAGCTATTCATTTGCTTGAAGTTATGGATGTGGTTGATTCTCTTGAAGACTTAAAAAGGAATGGCTTTCCTCCCAGCGTGAGACTTCATCCTTTGACTCATGATCGCAAAGGAACTTGGGCGATTGATATACACAAAACCTCTGGGTGGAGAATCACTTTTTCTTTCGAGAGTAATGAATTTGTGAACGTTAAAATTGAGGATTATCATTAGGAGAATATTATGGCTATCTACAAGAAGAAAAGACCTATCCGAAAGCCTTCTCATCCAGGTGAGATATTAAAAAGTTTATGGTTAGATGAGCTGGGGCACAGTCAGTCTACATTTGCTGATTTATTGGTTGATGCTTCAAAAGGTGCTGTTAAAAAGTCCACGATGCAAACTAAACTCAATGAAGTTATCTCTGGAAAAAGAGCAATGAGCGCTGATTTTGCCGTACTCATTAGTAAGGTTTTAAAAACTGAACCCAAAATGTGGATGAACTTGCAAGTTCAACTGGATATTTGGGAAGCTGAAGAAAAGGTTGCCTAAATTATTATGTTTGACCTGAACTCCCTGGGAGAGATTTTAGTTTGCTTCCTAAAGGCTTTGTTAAAGGCAGAAAAAGTTTGATAACCTAATTCCATGGCCACATCCGCGATTTTAACCTTTTCTTGTCTTAAGAGGCCCATAGCCAATTCAATTTTGATGTGGTTTAAGTATTGAATTGGTGAAAGACCTACGTCTTCTTTAAAAGTGCGGACTAAGTGAAACTTACTCATACCACAGGCCTTTGCTAACTCTTCCAATGTAAAGTTTGGATTCGTCAAATTTTGAGCGATTACCTTTTTGGCCTTTTTAATATTAGAGGGAAATTTTCCCACTGATAATTCTCTATTAATTTTTTTTGAACAAGAGCTCGGTTGTTTTTTCAAAATTTCTATCAATAGACTCGTCGCCAAGCAATCAAATGAAAAAATTGAAGCCCTGTCGCTTTTTCGTAATAAAAATATGTTTTTTAACAGGCTCTCTATTTGATCTGTTAACTCAAATGATACTTTGTCAAAAACAACCTCGTGGGCATCTAGTTCCAACTCTAGCAATAAATTCGATAAATATGCTGGGTCCATAACTAATGCGAGAGACCGGCTTGACCGAACTGGCGAAAAAACTTCTGTGTGTTGTTCAAGGGAGTTATAAAATAAAAACTGTGATGGTGAAGAGGAATAGCTCTTACCCCGAATCTTCATTGTCTGAGTGGTATAGTGCTTTAAATTTGGAGTATAAATTACTTCCCAGCCCGCATGACTCGATGACTTGGATTTCTCATTGATTTGAGCTTGAACATCAAAAGTGTAACAAACATTATAGTGTGATTCTTGTCCGGTGCTATATGTTAGTTGGCTAGCGGTCCCCATCAGTGCTCTATATGGTTGTCGCCTGAAAAAATCCACTGAATTCCCAAAACAGCAATATTTTCCCGCTTTTTTCCATCAGTTGTTGGTAAAGCTCGCATTCAGATATTTGATTTAGGGAGGGAAAAGTTGTGAAAAATAAAATAATTGGAATGATAATGTTTCTCGCAGTTGCCATTGCGCAAGGCGCAAGGGCTGATGTGGACCTCGATTTGGGCTACCCACTATCTGAGAGGTTCGGAGAGCTTAATAGTCTTTCAACGACAGAAAGTCCTTTTAGCCTCTTTTCTACAATAGATGTATCTGATGGTTTTCCTGAAGTGCCTAACCAAAAACCCTTAGGTGCGTGCCAGTCATTTGCAATGGCAGCATGGCTGGAATACATATTTTATTATAAGTCTGGCCACATTGTTGATCTTTCTGAAAAACACTTAGCTTATAATTTATTAAAGTTCATGACCGATGAGTTTTGGGATGCAGAAAGCGGAACCTACCCTGAAAAATACCTAGGCAAAAGTTATTTAGATGCACGGCCAACTTTGGGCAGTGGCGTCGCCCCTTTTATGTTGGAATCCTACTTTCAATCGGCGGCAATTCCTGATGGCGTTTACTCTTTTGGTGACATGGTTGCCGAAGAAGGACTACAAAATTTGGATTTGGAAACTTATGAAAAGTATTTTGATAACAACAATGAATTGTACTCGAAAGATGTTTACGCTGATGCTTTGAACGAAGCATTTCTACTAGAGCCACCCACTGCTTTCATTTACAAAATAAAGCGTACAAATTTTTCGACGGGAGAAGAGGAAACTGTAAAAGTTAGGTCAGCTACGGAAGTTAGTGTGTACCTCGGACTGACTCGTGATAATGTCATTACTTACTATAATAAGGATTATAAAGGATACCAACAGCCACTTTCCGAAGAAGTTGTCATAGATTTAATGAAATATTTTGACGAAATATCTCAACACTTCAACCAGGTATCAAATGTTTCCTCAGGAAATGAAATTGAGACCGCAATCATTGAGTCTCTAGATAAAAGAATGGCCGTTATGATTGCGAGTAATGTTTGGATGGGCGGCTGGGATGATGGCACCGTCTTTAACAAGGGAGGCGGTCATGCAATGGTCGTAGTTGGCTATCAAAAAAGAGATGGAAAAACTTATTTCAAACTCCGTAATAGCTGGGGAAAGAATAGACTCGTTCATGGGTACAATTACATCGATTCAGATACTCTCATTGCGAATACCCTATACATAGTTACACATCAAATTCAGTAACTCAGCAGAACCCTTAGCTCGCCCCCACCTCAATAATTAAAAATATTAATAATTTCAATTACTTAGGTGGAGGCGGCGGGAATTGAACCCGCGTCCGCAAGCTATCCACTTTTAGGCACTACATGCTTAGTTTGTGCTTTTAGGCGGAATTGAGACCTCCACAAACAAAATTCTCAAAACCCCCACTGCTGAAAATTTAAACTATTATGTCAGAAGTGATCCCATAATAGTCGAGATTCCTAAGGTGACGACGTCCAAGGCGCGGAATCCCAGCCAAGGTTGTCGAGCTGAACCTAATTAGGCAGCTAGAGCGTAATCGTTTCCAATTACAAGATGCCCGTTTTTAAAGAGGACCTCGGGCGCCCCTGCATGCTCCTAAAGCTTCATGACCCACGTCGAAGCCATGTCGCCCCCAAGTTTTCAAAGAACTAATTTGCTTTTTAGCATAGTTTACTCTCTATAGTCCAGACAGGTTTTATACTGGCCCTCCAATCTCTGAGCTTTCTTTAGTTCTTCTGTCCGCCAAGGATGTAGGCTTTTGTCTTAAATCGAAACAAAATTTGTCTCATTTCAAGCCAGTTTCTATTGAAATTTGTCAGTCAACGAATATACCTCACAAATATAGTATAGAATAAACGAGTGAGGGGATCATGAATTCAGTTAAGGGGTTAACAAGGTTTTCTGTTGTTATTTTATCGGTAGCATTACTGTTTGCTTTTCAAAATTGTTCGTTCACAAATTCTGGCCTACAATCAGCGGGTTCCAATTCATCGAAATCCTTTGGTCTCAAAGATTCCAATGGCACTCAATATGAAATTGGCGGCGAAGAAGGCTATGAAGGAAAAGCCTCCTACGGTGCTCGTACGCCTGCTGGTCAATGTTCTGACGGCATGAAATACGATACTGAAGTTGATGTAGATCATAATCTTGGCGTTGCTGTTTATACTCGATACAATTGCCAAGATCTTCCCATGGGGAGAGTCATAGCTTCTGACTCACTGAATATTATGCCCCATAACCTAGATAACTTTTCTGAAGGTGACAAAGTCTACGAAAGAACTGACATTGAGGGCCCTGCGGGAGAGCTATTCGCCTACTGTCGTGGATTGACTGAGTTCGGCGATGTCATGGTGGATGCTGTTTTTCGGAAAACCGAAGATAATACTTACTTTGGCCGTATTGTTGGCGGAAAATATTCTGAAAGTGGTGCTCTTCAATCTATCCGAGATTCCGGTTATAAGATGGTCAAACGCTGGAGCTCTCCAAATCACCCAAATATCATTTACTTTAGCTTTTATAATAACCAAGGTGAACGAGAACTACATATAAGTATCAAACAATTTGGTATCACGTATGGATCAATGCACTACTGGATTCCACCCGACAACGAGAGTTGGGGGTCCTTATGGAACTTTCCTTGCGTCCGTTTGGTCGAGTGAACTATAGGCTCAGCCATGCCCAAGTACTCAGCTGAGTTTTTTAAAAAAATATTGGAAGATGGTGAAGGTGCCATCCGCTCCGGCCAAGGGCATGCTTTTCGACAACAACTAGAAGCTCTCAACACAGCTCATATTCCAATCAATTTTCGTTTATCACTGGCCAATATCAGTCGAAGGGTTGGGCTTATCCCTCTGGCCTTAAGAATTCTTTCTCCACGTATGCCTCTTTCTGGCTTGGAAAAGTCAGCAGATACCACAGCCAGTGAAATGGCCGAATATGCCCTGCTTTTACAAAGAATTGGCTCTCTGTCAGAAGCTCTCAGGCTTTTAGAAAAGATTGATACCAATAAAGAACCCAAAGCCCTTTTATATCGAGCCTTTTGTCTATTTAAAACTTGGGAACATAAAAGCTCTATTCCCTACCTCAAACAATATGTGAATAACATTGGAGATGCTTACCAAAAGCTTGTCGGCCAACTCAATTTAGCTGCCGCATACTGTATTGCTGGAAACTATGAAACAAGCCTTTCCGTCACAGAAGAGTGTCTAAAAAACGCTCTCAGTAATGAAAAATGGCGACTCTACGCCAACGCTTTAGAGCTAAAAGCACAAAACCTCATTCACTTAAATAAACTGTTTAGCGCGGCCCAACACATTGAAGAGGCCGCAAAAATTTTTGAATCTCACAAAACTTTTGATGCTCTATTCGTAAAGAAATGGGCCGCCTACCTTGAAGCCCACCAGTCCAGCTCAGTAACCCCTCTTATTAGGTTTAAGGCCCATGCCTTTAAAGAAGAAGCCTTTGAATCTGCCAGAGAAGCAGATCTTTATTCACTTCTGGTAAGACTAGACGTCAATACTTATGATCATGTCTATTTTGGGACACCATTTTCTGCTTATAGAAGTCGTATTGAAACACTTACTAAAAATATCTCACCTAACACAGTTTACTTTCTTGGGAACCATAATGCGCCTCTACTAGACATAGAAGCAGGAACTCTTCAGGGTCAGGTTGTTCTACCCCTGGGAAAAAAGGTGCACCAAGTATTAAACCTTCTCACCTATGACCTTTACCGCCCCCTCAAACTGGGAGACATGTTCTCATCGCTCTATGAAGGCGAACACTTTGATATTGAATCATCACCTGAGCGCATTTACCAAATTGTGAAACGCACCAGACAGTTTTTAAAAGAGTCTTCTCTTCCTATAGAAGTTCGAGAAAATAAAGGCTACTATCAACTTCACATAACAGGTTCCCTAGCTCTCAAGTTAAACCGAACACGAACGCCTGTTGAGGGCCTCAACCCTTACCTACAAAGACTTAAAAACTTTTACCCAGCAAGCCAAGTTTTTAAAACCTCTGACGTCAGAAAGTGCCTCAATTTGAAACTCTCTAAAGCTCGCGAGGTGATTGAGCTGGGGTTAATCAACGGGGATATTATTAAACTGGGCTCCAGCTCCGCCACAAAGTATCAGTTTGCCATAAAGAATGTCCTCAACTGAGCCAATCTCTATTGAAAAATGTCAGTGCTGACCAAGCTTCAGTTTTCCTAAACTTATAGGTAAGGGGCTAGAAGAATCGTCTTAAAAAACTGGGGAAAGCAGATGAAAGTAACAAGCTCAAATATCAGTAATATCATAAAGCCCACGGTGATTTTTCTTGGTCTTCTTATATTTGCCGGGTGCACCTCCGGTTACAACTCTATAAATTACAAGAAAAGACTGGCTTCTGAAGAGGCCAGTAGCTCTGAAACTACTACCGAATTTGCCGCAGCTAAAGGTGTATTACAACAAAACTGCCTAAGTTGCCATAGCACTAACGGACAGGCCCACTTTTCTCGCATGGACTACCAATTTGAATCTGAATTTATTCAAGCCGGATTGATTACTCCTGGAGATCTTGATAAATCCAAGCTCATTCACCGAACACAAGGCTATATAGGGCCTGGACCTGGCCCGGATGTTCCTTTTTCTTCGAATATGCCACTGAATGGTTCTATATCTTCTAAAGACCTCGCCACATTGAAGGCTTGGGTTGTAGCATTGGGCAAAGAGGATCCTACTCTCGGCTCCTATCAACCCTTTACCTGTAATGATACAGAACCTGTAAAGGCTAATAGCCTGAGGCGATTGTCACAAAAAGAAATGATCAACACATTGAACGATCTTGTCGTTGAATTCGGTGGTCGTGAGGCGGCAACTATTATGGTATCTCTTCAACCAGCTCTTCAGTTTCTGCCTGTTGACGATGAGGTAAATTTTAAAAGCGTCAATTACCAGATTACAGACTCTCACATTCAGGCTTATTGGGAAGTAGCTAGAACATTTTCAGAAGCCGTCACTCATAACAACTCTCGTGTCTCTGACTTGGCTGGTAGTTGCTTTAATCTAAGTACAGTGACAGACAACTGCCTAAATAACTTTATTAACCGCTTTGGTCTTTGGACTTACAGAAGACCTATCACTCTTTCTGAACGCAAAGATTTAAATGCCTTTTATCGAGCTCAGGACAGTCAATATGCCTTAGCCAATCTAGTTGCAAAGTTTCTTTTAAGCCCACAGTTTTTATATCATTTAGAAGTCAATGGTGATGACCGCGATAACATAAACGAATTGCAATTGACTGATTATGAAATAGCCTCAAAGCTCAGTTACCAACTGAGAGGAACCATGCCCAATAAAAAACTGTTTGATGCCGCTGCATCTGAAGAGCTCACTCACCCAGATAAGCTGCAGCTACTGGTAAATGATCTTTTTTCTCACGACCCAAAAGTCAAAGAACAAATTTCCATATTTTTTTCACGCTGGTTAGAGTATGAAAGCATCGGGGCTTTTGACACATCTTCCAAAAAATTTTTAGCTTTAGGAGGCGAATTAGATTTGGCCAATAATGATCAAGCTCTTCAAACAGCTATGGTGAATGAGGTGCGTACCATGCTAAACGACCACATCTGGCAAAACCCCACGGACTATAAAACACTTTTGACATCAAAAAAAGCTTACACGGACTCCCCCTTGCTCAATAAACTCTACTCCATACCCACGGCAACAGGGACTCCATACGCTTTTTCACAAAAAGAAAGAGCCGGTCTCTTCACTCGAGCGGCCTTTATTGTCAGTGGAAATGAAAAGACCGACCCCATCCATATTGGTGTAAAAATATATCGTGACGTTCTTTGCCAAGATCTACCCCCACCCCCTGGTGGAGCAGACACCTCGTCGCCCTCCGGCTTGAATGAACTCAATGCCTCTCACCGAGAAATTGTAGCCGACATGACTTCCAAACCAGCCTGTATTGACTGTCACTCAAAAATCAACCCACTAGGTTTTGCTTTTGAAAATTTTGACCCTCTCGGTCGCTATCGTACCACTTCAACAGAAAAAGTATTTGATGATCAAGGACGCCTCATTAAGACACATCCTACAACAGCCAGTGCCACACCCGAGATTTCCAGAGACATGCCCCGCGTATCAGTTCAAGACTCTATACAGCTGATGGACAAAATTGCCGATTCTCAAAGAGCAGATGCCTGCTTAGTAAGAAACTACCAACGCTATTCCCGAAAACAAATGGAGGACGAACAAGCCGATGGTTGCTCCATGAAGGACATGTTCGATAATCTAAGTGCGTCTGGTGGGACCATGCAAGATATGTTTAAAGCGAATGTCTTAAATAATCGCTTTCGCTTAAGAAGATATAATAACTAAGGATGAGGTAAAGTGAAGTACGACAAATTTAACAGAAGACTTTTTTTGCAAGGCTTAGGAAAAACCACACTCGCCCTTCCCCTTCTTCCATCACTATTGACGGAAGTGGCCAGCGCGCAAGTCATTGCTATTCCTCCCCGTTACGTGATGTTATTTTTTCCTTATGGGCCTGTAGCTGATGCTACCTGGTATCCATCAAGCCTACCAACCACACAAAAATACTTGTCCCCTGCTGTTACTCACTCCACAAAAAGCTCACTGAGCGCCCAGGCCCACTATATGCACTATGATACCATCCCCAGTAATTCTAACGGCATATCAGCCATGTTCGATTCAAAATTTTTGGCCTATAAAAGTCAGATGTCTATTTTAAGAGGCCTCTGTAAAAATGGTCGAAGCGGATCCGCTGGCCACTACGGAAGCGTACTTCTGGGTGACAACACGGAAGATAGTAAACACTCTGAGTATGGTAAAACACCTACTATTGATCAGGTCATGGTCTATTCCAATGGGTTTTACCCCTCCGGAGCCACAAATATCATGCACACCATGCACCTTTCTATCAAACAAAGTATGTCGCCTAATGAAAAAATGATATTTGGCTGGCAAAACACACTCAATCGATCCGGCTCCATTGTCTCCAAACCTTGGGATTTTAACCCCAATGTACTTTACACAAAGTTATTTGGTCATATGAGTGGAGGTGACGGGCCGCCTCCCCCTCAATCCAACCTCCGTTCTGCCACGCCTATTATTGATTCGGTACTGGAAGACTTTCGCAGAGTCCGTGATGGCCGAGCTATTTCTTCGGAAGATAAAGTAATGCTTAATAATCACATAGACATGATGGCTCAACTGGAAAAAGATCTGACACCACCACTCAACCCCACTCCACAACCAGCAAATTGCTCCAAACCCTCAGCCCCCAATGCCCCCTACTACGAAAGTGATGATCATAACCTAAATGAAAGTAATTACGATATCAACTGGGGAAAACAAGCTCGAGCCTTTAACAACCTTATTGTGGCGGCTTTTCAATGTGGGCTGAACCGAGTCGCTGTCATGAATATCAACTTTCCTGTGGGATGGCATATTCATGATACACAACCCGGGCTCGTAAATGCCTCAAAAAAGAGCTATCTTTTCAACCTACATAAAAAAGTTGTTGATGAAGTGGCTTATGATTTGATTTCTAAGATGGGAGCGGTCTCAGAAGCAAACGGTAAATCCATGCTAGACAATTCCGTTGTACAATTATCTGGAGGCTCTGGCAATGGTGACCACTCACCTTTCAACTATCCCACAATACTGTGGGGCAGTGCTGGTGGCCAACTGACCACAGGCCTTTACCTTGACTACCGCAGAAGAGAGTATAGCAACTATGGCCTTTATATGAGTCAGTTACAGTGTACAATTATGCGTGCCATGGGACTCCAACCCTCCGACTGGAATATGCAAAGCCTCGGACTCACTGGCAGCAAAATCCCCGACAGTGCCACTGGTTGGGGAGACTACTTTAATAACTCCACAGTTCAAGGCAACGACTACTCTGAAGCCCGATACAAGTATGCCAAACAAACCGCTGGAGACTGGTTACCTATATTAAAAGCTTAAAAACACAACGACACATAACTCATACTACCCACCTCATTGCCCATGGCCCTGACTCCCAGTCAGGGCCTTTTTATGACATTATGAGAGGGTATAACTTTTACTCTTTGTTTTTACTCATAGCTTTATCGCAACCACAACCTTCAAGCTCTTCCTGACTCAGAAAACCATCTGAATTCTTATCCATTTTTGTGAACTTGTCTTCATGCTTTTTGTCGAACTCAGCCTTTGAAATTTTGCCGTCTTTATCGGTGTCCATTTTTTTCAATTTGTGCTCACCTTTTTTGTGCTTATGGTCTCCTCCACACATTTTTCCTTCTTTGTGGTGCTTCCCACCACAACAAGATTTTCCGTGATGCCCTTTATGCCCACAAGAAACTACAAATATAAGAGCCATTGCTGCCAGAATTATTTTCATGATTTTTCTCCTAAAAAAATACCGCCAGAAATTGACGATAGGTTTTGTTGTTTTTATATACCTCATTAATAATGGTGTGGTTCAAAGTCATTCCTGCCTCCTGGGCCCACACCTGCATCTCCAATTCAGTAAAGCCAAAGTGTTTGACCCCCATACCCTCATTGTTAGAATGAAAGGTGCCATCTTCTTTATCAAGGTCCACAATAGCTAACTTTCCACCTGGACGAAGAATATTTTTCATTTTTCCAATCATGCTCATTGGACTTGATAAATGATGAAAGGCCATAGAGCTGACAATCAAGTCAAAAGACCGATCTATTGTTTCTTTTTCTAGGTCCAGTTTCTTTGAAGAAATATGATCTGCATCTACAGTTTTTTTATTAAAAGCGTCTAACATCCCCTCAGAAGTATCTACCCCCAAAAAAGTTTTGGCTTTATCTGCCAGTTCCAAACCAAACAGTCCCGTTCCACAGCCAAAATCCATCATATCCACAGATTCTGTCAGATTCAGCACCTTACGAGTCTTATCCGCAAGCCTTTTCATCAGTTGGATTTTTTCAGGACTGTCCCAAACGGCAGCCATTTCGTTAAAATGGGATGCGCCCGTCATCTCTCCCCTCCCCTCTTAATACTTAAAGAAGATAAAGAAATCTCTTACTATTATCAAGGGGGGTGTGATCAAAGATGTTTCCCTCTAAAATACCCCCCCAATTTCTACTAACCTGCTGATATTATTTATGATCCCTGGACACAACAACACTCACATAGTATATACCAATTCGATTTAAGTTTTTGAAACCGAAAAACTTAAACCGAATTGGTATAAAACTGAGGATATAATCTTTCATCATAGTTCAAAAGGCCTGAGCAGTGATTTCGTTTGAAGGGCAAAAGTCTAAAGACCTTATTCAAAAAATTCAAATTCATGAGTCTGAACCCGTAGCTCTTAAAGGGATCTTCTCAACAAGTGATATTGAATGGTTAAAAAAGATTAAAGACGAAACCTTTACGCTTAAAAATCAAACTAGCGAAAAGCTGATTAATAGGGAGCGGAAACCTCTTGGAAGAATGGCCCATCCACAGGGGCAGGCAGCTAAAGATATTGAAGACCTGGTACGATATAAAATCAAAGACTGCACTGCTGGTAATTTTACTATGTCATTTACTTTTCATGAAAATTTCTTTCCCTATGGCATCCATACTGATGCGGCTTATGACTCTAGAGAGTACCTTTATAAACAAGGAGTTATTCCATTAGAAATCCATCCCCTTGATGCCAAAGTTTACACCGTAATTTTTCACCAAAAAGCCTATCATCCCATTAGCTACCCATCAGACATTGAAACTATCCAGACTCTGAAGCCCAAAGAATTAGCCGCCATACAAAATCTGGATTCAGAAATAAAAATTGGTGATAAAGAGCTTTCAGATTATTGGCAAGGGACCAATGACAAAGAACGGTTTCGTGGTTTTGAAATTGCCCTGCCATTTTGCTGGGTATTAGGTGACATGGCCCTGTGGGACCGAGCCCACCTACACTGCTCCTCGGATTTTAAAAATCATGGTATTGAGGGCAAGGTTGGCCTGATGTGGGTGTCACGAAAAATTGCAGAGTAGTGACACTTTTGGGCAGTACTTTTAGCTCAAACCTTATTTATTTTGACAAGAAGTTTCTTCCAAATGGCCTCCTGTTTGCTCCTTATTGGGCCGAAAGATTTTTTAAGGGACGTATTATTGAAGGAGTTTTCATGGCACGTATAAGCCTCAATTTTCGCTTTTTCACTGCCATTCTGGCAGCCTTAGTCGTGATCGGCCAACTCACGGCCTGTTCCAAAGATAGCAAAAAAGGAACACCCGTTTCTGAGAAGAGTACAAGTGGAGCTTATTCGGAGGGTCAAATCAGCACTGAGCAGCAGACGAACTCCAATCACCTGAATGCTCGTGGATCAGACCAGGACTTCCAAGAGGAGACACAAGTCAGCTCTTCAGCTCCCCCCGCCAACGCCTCTCAACAGCCAGTAGAAGAACAAGGCACCAGTCTTGAAATTCGCACAACACCTATCAGCGAACTGACTCTAGCACCTACGTCGAACGATTCCTCTCTTGCTAATCCTGACAGCATGGGGCTTGGAGGTGAACTGACCATTAATAGAAGTAACATCGGTGATTATTACCAAGACCTGGTGGCCATGGCCCCAGACTACAACAACGTTCATATTCGGGCTAACCACAGAGATTACCCCCCAATCACAACTTTAGGAACGGACTCCAAAAAGCGCTTTGATTTTACAGACTACAGTGATGATATTCTTCTGAACACAGCACTCCGACTGTCCATGAAAACCTCTGGAGGCGGCTACAGTGATATTTCAGCTGGTGACAATGACTTTCTTCCGCAAGAATTTTTTAACGATAGCCAAACCTTTGCTGCAAATATAAAAGATATCCGATCTCAAGTGACGCCCTATATAGCTGGTCAACAAAGGTACTCTATTGCCACAGTAAAAGTAGTCTATGAATATGAGGGAACCAACCGAGAGATTGATTTTTACGGAATCGTCAACGAAAACACTCGACAGGTGGAGTTAGCTCAAGTGACTCCGACAGGGCGCCCTGCCCCCGAGCATGACTTTCAAGGCTATTTAACGTGCATGGATACAGCTGATGCCCCTGGCGGCAAGTGCACCAATAGCATTCTGGTCATTGAACAAGTCGCTCACGGTAAGATCTGCAAGCGGGTATTTGCCGTTCTCAGACATATGCATGTAGGTATATCTATCAATCGTGACGATTACAGAAGTTACTTTGATGAAGTCAACCCTCAAAAAAGAGCTTTTTTACAGTACTTGGTCAATACAGCTGTGACCAGAAGGTACTCGAGTGGTTATTATGTTCCTGAAGACGGTGATGATTTACTTTTAACTCTGACTGGCGAGTTGAGGGCTCAAGGTCAGCCAGCCTTAACTCTACCATCCCCATTTATGGAGCGAGTGACGACAAGAACCTTCGCTATAGCTCATGGTTATGGCGAAACAGAGCTCCTTATGAGAGAGTCCGATTATGATGAACATCACCCCAGAGAACTTTCAAACCCCTCTCTAAAAGACCACCGCAAAGACGTGTTCCGACTGGTCGGCCCTTTAGCCCGAGCTATTCCTCTGAATAATAAAAGTGCTTTAATTGAAATCGATGGATTTATTCAAGACGAGGTCGAGGCCTGGGTAAGACCCAACCAAGGCGAACCTCTTTACTCCAACTTGGTCAGTTCGGCTGAAATTGTTGGTAATGATGGGCGTGGCACTATAGAAGTAAAGTATAATTTTGGAAGTAACTCTTCTCTAATGGTTGTCTATAAAGCAAACAATGTGAATGTCAGAGACCCACGCAGCATAAGACTGTACCCCTACCAAGGGCGACAGGCTCCAGAGAATATCACTAAAGATATGATGCCTCTCCCCTTCTTCTAGTTATCGCGAGGGAAAATAAAGAGGAGAGGCCCTAAAAATTGAGCAAGTAGATGGTCGACGCAATGCTGCAAGCACGATCACCCTTGCCAAAAAACTTGTTTCGCCCAAGGCAAAGTGTGAAGATAACTGCGAGTAATTTCTGCGATTGAGACCGACAACAAGAGAGAATTCAACAGTGAGTACGGTGGACAAACATCAAGCCCAATGGGCCAGTCGTTTTAAAAAGTTCAATCAACGCCCCACCCTTTCCAGTTATACAGATTTTCGTAGATACCTATATGATTTCTATTCTTATAAAAAGCTTGCAACAGTGGACAGTATTCGTCCTTATTCCTATGCCCACTTCTCTGCTGCCGCGGATATCAAAAGCCCCAATTACCTAAAGTTGATTATTGATGGACAAAGAAACCTGTCAAAGCAGATGATTATTAAGTTCTCAAGAGCCCTTGGCCACACAAAAGCTGAGCATGAAGAATTCAGCGCCCTGGTCATGTATGGCCAGGCCAAGAATCCGGCTGAGAGAAATCAGTATTTGAAAGTACTTTCTGAAATTCGTGTGAACAACAAAATCAAAGAAGGAAAGATTCAATCCCAGGACTACGAATCTATCACTAGTTGGGTGATGTGGGTGTTGTTTGCTATGGCTGAACAGAAAAATGTGGACTTCAATGTCGACAACTTAAAAAAATTGATTGGCAACAAAGCCAGTAAAGACGAAATTAAATCTGGCCTAGATCACCTGGTTGAAAGAGGAGATCTCGTCAGGAATCCTGAAACAGGTGAAGTTTCTAAAGGCCGAGAGATGATGACCGGTGGACAGAATATCCCTGTGGAACTTGTACGTAAGCTACAGGCAGAGTTGATTTACCTGGGTCTGGAGTCCCTGTTTCAGGATCGCCCCCAGGACAGGGAGTTCGGTGCTATGACTATGGCTCTCACTGAAGATGAGTTTGAAGCATTGAAGTTTGAAGTTCGCCAAATGCGTAAGCGCTGGTCCAAGGATCACTCAGTCAAAAGAAAATCTGAAAAAGGCGATCGCGTTTTTCAAATCAACTTTCAATTATTTCCAATTACAAAATCAAGAAAATAACAAGCTTTGGTAATTTGAGTAAAGTATAAAGACTCAGGCCCTGGCATTGAGCGAGAAGGAACTGGCTGGTTCCTAGCTTTCGAGGGGGGGGAGGGGAAAGTGCCCAATGCCAAAGCCTGAAAACACAAACGTTCTACACTTCCATACATCAGCAAGGGCTGGGCCATACTCAATTCAAATAAACAGCACTTTGGGCAGAGCTGGTGGTGACAAAAACTGTTTAATGGCACCTTCTAGTGACAAATATTGCGAGAACCGCCCCTTGCCCCTCTCCGCGCGCTTGCAAAGAACGAATAGAAATCAAAAAATCAGTATGAGAGCTCGCGAAAGTCGTTGTCCTGAGTAGAAGCTTTTCTAACGCCCCTAGAAGGAAGGGTATTTTGAATACGAATGTCCTCAATGCAGCGATCAAACCTTGAAGAAAATGCCAAACTCACGTGAAAGCCGCTGGACATAGCCGATTTTAACATCGCCAGCTGGGGGCTTCCGTGAAGCTGGTTTTTTGCGCTCTGAATACTCTCATAGCAAACTCTAGCCGTCTCAATACTTCCATCGGCCGTCTTTACCTTAACAATGAGGCGGTCTGCTTCATCGTCAATCGCAATGGTCTTCACTGTGCCAGCAATAGAGTTTTCAGCCACATGGTTACCTTTCCAGATAGACCAACCCTGCCAATTTGCAAATACAAAAGGGCTCGAGCCCAAAACAGTAATAAGGGATATAATTATAAACTTCATAGCTATCCTTAGAGCATCCGTCGTGCCAGATGCCCCCAAAGATCGCAACAATTTTTGTGAGCTTTTTCAGTAAGTTAAAATTCTTATCTGATTTCAAATGCTTATTAAGACGCTGCTGGACAAATTCTGCTCAACGCATGTAAAACTTTTAAACGGATATTATTGAAAAAATCTCTGCCCTTTTTTTCAAGCCATTACTGGTGGAAAATAGCAAAAAACGGTGAACCAGAACAGGAGAGCCTATAGATGCAAGTCAGACTTTTTGGCGAGAAAATCTACCTCATACTGATAGTCTGATAGCCATTTTTTAAGATTACGATAGTCCGGGCAATGGTGTTGAACCAAGTGCCAAAACCTCTGCGAGTGATCTTGAAATTTCAAATGAGCTAACTCATGCACAACTACGTAACGAGCCACCTCCAAGGGCATAACTTCTAGCTTCCAATTCAGTGAAATTTTTCCTTCACTGGAACAACTGCCCCAACGAGTTTTTTGAGAACGATAAGAAATCGCCGTAGGCTGAAGCTCCATCTCCTTAGACACTCCACGCACAACCTCTCCCAGGTGAGCTTTGCCAGATTTTTTATAGGCTTCCCTTAACCAATTCTTCAGTTCTTCCCAAGAGTATTTCTCTAAGTCATGAGTAAATATAAGTTGGTCTTCAAAAAAGTAAAATTTGGGCTTCTTTTTACTTTTAATATTTTCCATCACCAATGGAATGCTCCGCCCTCTGTATAAAAATAGCTCCCCTGGCACAAATTGTTTTTTGGGGTAACTTTGGCGCAGCTGTTCAAACTCTTTTTGAGATTTCTCCACCCAACTTTTATTGCTCAAGAGAAATTTTTGAATCTCAGTAATTTTGCAAGTTTTGGAACAGGTCACCCGAACCAAACCACTGGGGCGAACCTTCATAGAAATCGAACGCTGCCAAGGGCGACGCAGAATATCCACGTGTAGAGATTCCAGCCATTGCTGATCATTGGCGAGAGGCTTTCGTTTTTGAATGAGAGTTTGAAAAAAACTGAGCTGCATAAAACCCAGTAATCATCATCTTGCTTTAAAAAAAACTCAAGAATAGAATTTCAAGATATGGATATATCTCAGTCCTTTTATCAGTTAACGCCGGAAGTTGTGCTCTCCGGCGTTGAAAGCTCCGGATACTTGACAACTGGAGAATATGTTCAACTTAACTCTTATGAAAATAGGGTGTTTGATATCTTTCTCGAGAAGACTTCAAAAGACTTTGAGACTCTGAGGGGACGTATTATTGCTAAGTTCTATCGCCCCAATCGTTGGACAGAAAAAGCACTTTTAGAAGAGCATTTTTTTGAACAAGAGCTGGCAGCCCAAGGGCAACCCATTATTTCACCCATTGAGCTAAGTCATGGAAAAACATTGGGTGTAGAAAATCATTTGTTTTTTTCCCTATTTCCAAAGTGCTTTGGCCGCATGCCTCAGGAACTGAACTTGGAGGAGTTAAAAAGCGTAGGGCGATTACTGGCTCGTATGCATAACTGTGGTGAGCAAAAAGACTTTGAACACCGTGCCTGGCTAACTCCTGAGGAGTTTGGCTGGCCAGCCCTGGATTACATAGAACCCTTTGCAGCGCCTGAGGTCTGGACTCGCTACGAAGAGGCCGCTACTCACATTTTACATTGGCTAGAAGAACACCTGAATGAAAATGAATTTATTCGAGTGCATGGAGACTGCCATAAAGGCAACTTACTCCAAGCAGATAACAAAGATGGAAGCAAAGAGTTTTTCTTTGTAGATTTTGATGACACTGTCATGGGCCCCGTAGCTCAGGATTTTTGGATGCTGTTTTCTGGAGACAGGAACACCAGTCAGCAGGAGATCGACTCCATCCTTGATGGCTACGAAGAGCTCAGGGCCTTTCCTGATGGACAGTTGAGATTGTTTGAAGGCTTGAGGGGACTAAGAATCATTCATTACGCCGGCTGGATCGCTCGTCGCTGGGAGGACCCCATATTTCCTCATATTTTTCCACAATACAGGGACTACACCTATTGGGCTGAAGAAGTTGAAGCCTTAGAGAAGATCGCTTGGAGCCTTTGACAATAGGCCAGATCTGTATAAAAACTGATTGACGGGCTGAGTCATTAGGCTCGGCCTTGATTGCCTACGTGCGTATGCACTATGTTTTCGCCATTGACTGAAAGCCTGACTTTAGGCTTTTTTCAATTTTGGGGCTGGGTCCCATACAATAGTTAATTTTTGTGAATCCCGCCAGATCCGGAAGGAAGCAACGGTAGCTTAAATTCTATGTGCTATGGGGTGCCTAGCCACTTTTTTTCTTAAGGGGATTTCTCTTTGTCTTATCAAGTGATTGCCCGTAAATGGCGGCCCAAAAAATTTGCTGAGCTGGTGGGACAAAATCATGTCAGCCAGACGCTTATCAACGCCCTCAAAAATGATCGCCTTCACCATGCTCTTTTGTTCACTGGCCCCAGAGGGACAGGAAAAACCTCCACGGCCCGAATTCTCGCCAAAGAACTGCGTTGTCCAGATGACCCTACAGGAGAGTCCGAGGAGGCCAGAGACATTGCTACCGGTCGCTCAGTGGATGTCATTGAAATCGATGGAGCCTCCAACAACGGTGTGGACGCCATTCGTGAACTGCGTGAAACTGTGGGTTACATGCCCTCATCCGGCAGGTTCAAAATCTACATCATTGATGAAGTCCATATGCTTTCCACAGCGGCGTTCAATGCCCTGCTGAAAACATTAGAGGAACCTCCAGATCACGTTGTATTTATTATGGCCACCACCGAGGTTCATAAAATACCAAATACCATTTTATCTCGCTGCCAGCGGTTTGACTTTCGCCGTATTTCATTAAAAGCCATCGCCGATCATCTCCTCGAAATCTGCAAAGCTGATGACGTGAAAGCGGCCCCTGAAGCCCTATGGGCTGTGGCCCGTCAGGGGGATGGATCCATGCGAGATTCCCAAAGCCTTCTAGACCAGGTCATCACCTTTGCCAATGGCGATATCACCATTGAGAAGGTTTCTGAAATTCTGGGTCTGACCGACCGAGCACTTTTGATGAAGGCTTTGACAGCCATTATCAAAAAGGACTCTCAAGCCGCTCTGGATGTGATCGACTCCCTATTTCAGGCCGGTTACGACTCCACACTATTTGCTGAAGACCTTCTGGAACAGATCCGAAATACTCTGATTATTAAAACTCATCGAGAGTCAGCTGAAAGAATTCTGGATGTGGCCCCTTCTGAAGTTGAAGCTCTCGGAGAGCTAGCTTTGAATATGTCTCCGGAAGACCTGCACCTGCTTTTTGATATGATGCTCAAGGGCCTGACTGATCTGACCCGAGCCGGAGACCCAAGGATTATTCTTGAGATGCTAATCCTAAGAATGGTCACTGCTCCCAAAATTGAGCCTTTACTCAACTACACAGCTCTAACCCCTTTAGCTTCACAAAAAAAAAACTCTTCATTGAGAGCTAATACACCCACAACACTGCCGCCCGAGCCACAGGTGACCTCTGTTCACTCCAAGCCCTACAATGAGTCCCGTTCTCCAGAAGAAAACTGGTGTGAACTGGTTCAGAATATCAAAAAAGTGAATGGCATTATCGGGGCCCAGCTGGAGAACACTTTTCTTGAGAAAAAAGAAGGGCAAGTTCTGCATATTGGTGTCCCCGGTCGGCTGAAGTTTCTCTACGAAAAAATGAATCATGAGAAGTTTCGCAGCCGAATGACCAACTACATCACCACTTACTGGGGCCCCGGTTTTGAGATTGACCTGCATGTAGATTCTGGAGGGCAACAAAGCCTGACTCCAAAGCAAGCCCTCGAAAAGCAGCGACAAGAAAAACAACGCCAGATGCGTGCCCGTGTGGAGGCTCATCCCTTTTTAAAGACAGTCAGTGAAGTATTTAAGACAGAAATAAAATCTATAAAGGAGATCAAGAGATGAAAGGTTTTGGAGGCGGCATGCAGCAGCTGATGAGGCAGGCCAACCAGATGCAAAACAAGATGAAGAAACTGCAAGAAGAGCTGGCAGAAAAAGAGTTCGAAGGCACTTCCGGCGGCGGAGCTGTCACCGTTAAAGCTACCGGCGCACAAGTAATTTCAGCTGTCACCATTGATGAAGAGGTCGTCAAGGCTGAAGATGTGGAAATGCTGCAGGATTTGATTTTGACAGCAGCCAATGATGCGTTGAAAGTATCCAAAGACACTTCTGAGGCGGAGATGTCAAAAATCACTGGTGGCTTCCCAATGCCGGGAATGTTCTAAAACACGCTGAGGGAAATATGGTTTCCAACCTACCGTCATTAGACAAGCTCATTCATGAGCTCTCGAAACTTCCAGGAATCGGCAACAAAACTGCCGGTCGCCTGGCTTACCATATTCTGAAATCGCCAGAACACTTTGCTCATGAACTGAGTGAGGCCGTAGAGCAGGTAAAAAGAAATGTCCGTGAATGCTCCCACTGTTACTCCTACACAGAAACAGAAGAGCAATGCATGTACTGCACAGACCCCAAAAGGTCTAATGATGTCCTTTGTGTCGTAGAGGACCCCTCCGATATCTCCCGTATTGAGAGCTCCGGAGCTTTTCGTGGCCGCTATCATGTTCTCCATGGCGCCCTATCCCCGCTGGACGGAGTCACACCTCAGGACCTCAAAATTGACCCCCTCATTCAAAAGATCAGGGAGTCACAAACCGGAGATGAGTGCATCACTGAGGTGATTTTAGCTCTTGATGCAGATTTAGAGGGTGACACAACGGTACTCTATCTTGCTAAAATCCTTGGGGAGATGGGGGTTAATACAACTCGAATCGCCCATGGGGTACCCATAGGCGGAGATATCGACTATATTGACTTCAGAACACTGGGTCGGGCTATCGAAAATAGGGTGCAGCTGTAATGTCATTTATCAACTACAACGCCAAAGAGGTTCATTGCAAAATTGTCTACTGGGGGCCTTCTCTGGGCGGCAAAACCACAAACCTACAGTGGGTCTACCACAAAACCCATGCTGATGATAAATCGGACCTTTTTGAACTGCCTACAGATGTAGAAAGAACCCTGTTCTTTGATTTTCTGCCCCTCGAAATCGGCCAGGTGCGAGACTATAAGACCCGGTTTCACCTGTACTCAGTCCCCGGACAAGTCGTCTACGATGCCTCCAGAAAGTTGATTATGAAGGGACTAGATGGTGTGGTATTTGTAGCCGACTCCCAGGCTGAGCGCATGGAGGAGAATGTTCAATCCCTTGAGAACCTAAAGACTTCCCTGGAGCAGCATGGCTACGATATCAAAGAAATCCCTTTGGTCTTTCAATACAATAAGAGAGACCTACCCAATGCTTTGCCCATCTCAGAGCTGAGAAAATCCCTCAACAAATTCAATGCCCCCGATTTTGAGGGCCGAGCCTCCGAGGGCAAAGGAGTGTTGGAGTCCCTGAACTCCGTCTCCAGAAGCATTCTCAATGTCCTTAAAGGTGGGGACTTTTAACGGCACCCTCAACTTATTGAGTTTATTGACGAAAATTTAAACTTTTGATATAATGCTTTGCATTATGATCCAGGTTATTGCCGTCCTATTTATATTTATGAGTGCCCCCCTGCCTCCTGCTGAGGCCCAGTCGGACCTATCCCCAAACCCCAGTGGTGGTGAGTATTATTCGGCGCATATGGTGAGTCGTAACCGATATATTCAGCAATTCAAAGGCCAAACAGCCAAGCAAAATTTTGGATTTCTTGTCAGCCTTAATACCCAATCTCAATACGAGTTCAACCGCAACCTCAACTGGCTGAAGAATTACGCCCATTTTTCCCAGCAAGATGAGGAGTTCCAAATAGCTTTTCGTGAATTCTTGGATTGTCTTGCCATTGAGTTAAAGTACTTCCCGGACGATATTATGTTGCTTGTACGAATTGTTGAAGGACTGGGGGAAACCGCTGTTCCCATTGCACTCAACATCACCTCTTTTATGGAAATCAACTGGTCTCAGAGGTCTGTTCTGACGCTTGATGAGAGTGCGTTACTAAAATCCACCCTGATCCTCCTCAACTGGCATAAAGATGTGGAGCAGCACTACTCCTCCAACTGGCGCTCCCTTGCCATAAAACTGACCTCTAGTGATATTTGCAAAGCCACGCCTTCCTGTGTAAAAGAACTGAGTTCTTACTAAGGAGTGAAGCTCATCTCAACCGCAATTGATCGAATCCATGCACTGAAAAAGCAAAGAAGTGCAGTCATTCTTGCCCACTACTATGAAGAAGGCCAGGTCCAAGACATCGCAGATTTTATCGGTGATAGCCTGGCATTAGCTCAATTTGGACAAAAATCAAAAGCCCCTGTTCTACTGATGGCAGGGGTCTTATTTATGGGAGAGTCTGCTAAGCTTCTTTCTCCAGAGAAAACTGTATTGGTTCCTGATCTGAAAGCCGGATGCTCCCTTGTAGATCACTCCCCTTATGACAAATACCTCGAATGGCGAAGAAAGCACCCTGAAGCCATCTGCGTATCTTATGTCAACAGTAGTGCTGCCGTTAAAAGCATCACGGATATCACCTGCACCTCCAGCAATGCCGAACAGATACTGGATGCCATCCCTAAGAATCGCCCCATTCTGTTTGGGCCCGACAGAAACCTCGGCGCCTACCTTATGAAAAAAACTGGTCGAGAAATGACTCTGTGGCCAGGAGCCTGTGAGGTACATGTTTTATTTTCCGCCCGCAAACTTTTTGAACTGAAAATTGAACATCCAGAGGCTCTAGTCCTTGCCCACCCTGAGTGCCTTGAAGAGGTTCTCCAATATGCAGATGTTATTGGGTCTACCTCAAAGATACTCAGCGAAGTGCAGTCCTCAAAAAAAAGTAAGTTTATTGTCGCTACAGAAGATGGTATTTTTCATCAGATGAAAAAATTGAGACCAGATGCTGATTTTTTTCAAGCCCCAGCTGAAGGCAGTTGTGCTTGCAACCAATGTCCCTACATGAAGTTAAACTCGCTGGAAAAAATTGCAAATGCCTTAGAGAACCTTTCTCCTGAAGTCCTGGTTGACCCGACCCTTAGCGAAAAGGCTCAACTTCCTTTGCAAAGAATGATGGATGTTATGGCAAAGAAAGACATCTCGTGGCCAAAGAGATTCTGGCAGTGAAACTACAGCCCATCAATGACGATCTCATCAAAAGAATTCGCTCCCTTTTAAGTCTAGATGATCTTGAGGTTCTCATTGGGCCTGCCACTAAAAACCAACGCTTCTATCTACGGCAGCAAACACTACAGGCACTTAAAGATAGAAATATTTTTGCAGAAGAAAATAAAATTTTAAACCTTGAAACTCTTCCGACCCTCAACAAAGGAGACTTTAGTCTCAGTCATAGTCGGGAGTTTCAAGGGTTGATGTTGAGCCAAAAACACCAATATTTGGGGTTTGATATTGAAGACCCTGGCCGTGTGGCTCCAGCCATAGCTTTGCGAATTAGTAATAGCTCTGAGCTGCAGGCGGCTCCTCAACCTTCTCTACTTTGGGTGGCCAAAGAAGCTGCTTTCAAGGTATTTTCAAAGTCTCAAGGGGCCCAACTTATTTCAAATATCCAACTGAACCACTGGACTCTCCTAACAAAAGGGATGTTTGCCGTTCATGCTCATTTTCGTGAGTCCTCTATCGAGGGCTTTGCTATATGCACAAATAGCTGTTTTTATTCAGGGTTTAAATCTTAGCTCAACTTTCAACCAGCGCCCTCCGATAGGTTAAGTGAGCCAAAAAATGGGGTTTGCAAAACTGAAAAGACGCAGCCAAAAAGGGGTCTGTAAAATGGGAGCCGAGAGAAGAGTGGCAGAAAGAAAAAGTGTCGATGCGGTCACCGTATCAGACATCACTTCTCTGTCCAACTATACTGTTATTGCAAAGTACGGCTCTGTCGTAGATGCTTCCTCAAGCGGCTTTCTTTTACACATTGAACGAGGAGACCTTATCCCTAAAGAGCTTCGACAAAATCTAACTTTGCAGGAATTAGTCGGCCAACAAGTCGTTTTGTACCTTCCTCAAATGAACCTAGATCTTGATGGCTCTATTACTCGGGCTGACCACAAAGGTAAGGGAACCTTCGAAATGGCCATCACCTTTTCTCCTGAAGTACCTGAGTACTGGCGAGAGTGTCTCGTAGACCTTCTTCCTGGCCCTGGAGAGATGGACTCAGAAGACTGAGGGGGCTTTTTCTCTCTCTCACTTCAACTCAAAAAACTTTGGCAACCCTTTTTCACTGCAAATAACAATAGAGTAATGTTCTGGTAAAAACCAGGCGATGGCCTCCGCAATACCTGAGTGCTCTTCCTCTGGTGGACCTCCCAAAGACTCCACAGAAAAACATAAATCATAGTGTTTTTTATCCTTACTTAGCACAAGAATTTTTGGATGAACTACACCCTGCTTTTCAAAGAAATCCACCAGGATTTCACGAACATATATAGGGAGATACTCTTCTGTTGGAGGACCGGCAACCACTCGATCCCCCTTCTCAAATACAATAGGCCCTTCCCGCACCTCATCAGACTCTATTCGAAACGTACCAAACTCATGAAAGGCCCAGATCATTCCATAGGTAAAAACATAATCAGGAAGTTCTTTATCGGCATTAATGACAAGACCAATTCCGCGAGTAGATAACCAATCGATCAACCGCACAGCAGGCTCTGAAGCCGTCCTAGAGGTTTTCGCAAGCATATAAGGCCAGCCGTCCGGCCCCTGATGGGCCTCTTTACCCTCCAGCTCAATATTACTGTCTACAATAGCTGCAAGAAAAGTCCTCTCCCACTCAGAATCCCTCAGTGACTCCGGCTGTGAACAAAGATTCACCAAATCCATATATCTAGCCAACTTTTCCTCCAGCAGGTTTAGAGCCTATCTCAAAACTGATTCCTACTACGGCTTTCTATTATGAACCAGGTGAAATATACTTTAATATTCAATGACATTCCATAATTTATACCAATCAGGTTTGAATTTTCCAAAAGCCCCTCAAATATTGCACCTCTTATTCGCTGATGTTATTAGTTTCCCAATGGCTCATGATACAATAGATTATTTCAAGCATGCTCAAGATATAAAAAAAAAGCTGGATGAGGTCAGTCCAACTATGTGCCTCGCCAAGTGGCTCCAAGTCAGTATGCACTTAACTAACGGATTGACTCAAAGCTGTTACCACCCACCCACTCATAAAATTTCTCTTGATGATTTAAAAAAAAGCCCCAAGGCCCTCCATAATACTCAAGAGAAAAAGCAACAACGCAAAATGATGAGAGAGGGGAAGCGGCCTCCCGGGTGCGAATACTGCTGGAAAATCGAAGATTCTCCTGAAAATCATCTAAGCGATCGCTATGTGAGAAGTGGTGAGCCTTGGGCTCGTGCACATTTTGATGAGGTTGTAAATAATCCGTACGACTATAATGTGAATCCTAGATATGTAGAAGTCAATTTCAACCACGCCTGTAATTTCAAGTGTGCCTATTGCTCACCTCACATATCAAGCAGTTGGGCTCAAGAGATAGAAAACCACGGCCCTTACCCAACACTTATTCCTCACAATGATATTTCGTACTTTCAGCAGCAAGAACTAATGCCAATTATCAAAAAAGGGGACAACCCTTATGTCGAGGCTTTTTGGAAGTGGTGGCCAGATCTTTATAAAGATATCAAGGTTTTTAGAATGACTGGAGGCGAGCCACTGATTGATAAAAATACCTTCAAGGTCTTGGACTGGGTCATCGAACACCCTCGCCCAGACCTTGAATTAGCAATCACCTCCAATATGTGCCCTCCCAATAAACTGATGAATCAATTTATCAACAGCATACAACATATAATGAGTGAAAAAAAACTCAAACGCTTTATGCTTTTTCCTAGTGTAGATACGTGGGGTCGACAGGCTGAGTACCTGAGAACCGGCTTAGATTTCAATATGTTTTGGAACAACATCCACAGATACTTGACAGAAGTTCCAGATGGCCTTCTGACCTTTATTATCACCATGAATAACCTCTCTGTTCCCAAGTTGAAAAAACTCATGCAGGGAATTCTCGAGCTTCAACATAAATACAATAAAACCCATCATCGTATTTTTTTAGATTGTCCTTTCCTCAGATATCCTGGCTGGTTAAGCCTTCAAACCTTACCTAACGAATATTATCATTATATGAACGACGTCATTCAATATATGAAAGACAACAAAGTTCAAAAGGGTTCTTACTATGGGTTCCGAGACTTCTGGATTGGAAAAATGGAGCGTACAAGAACTTGGATGATTCAGGAGCAACCTGAGGAAGAGCTGAATAAAAACCTTACTAATTTTTATCTCTATTTTAGCGAGTTCGACAAACGTCGAAAGACAAATTTTTTAAAAACATTTCCAGAAATGGAAAACTTCTGGAACATGTGCCGAAAACAATCTGAATTATTTGAAAATCAGACGGAGAGATCAAAGTGAAGCGAATTCAAAATATTATACCAACACTAAAAATTGGTATAATCTCCTTTAAAAAAGGGTTTGCCTCTCAAGGAGTCAAAAAAACATTTCAGATGTTTCATGAGGCTCTGGTGGATGAATACTACAATCACAAATGCGGCCTGGACGTAAGTGGATTCTATGATCCCGACGACTGTAAAAAGCCTCTGCCAAACAAGAGTTTTGCCAACTATTATCAACCCGTCAGGTACCGCCCCTTCTTCAAACTCTTTAAGCATTACAATATTCTCCCAAAAGGCCGATTTGTAGACATTGGTGCTGGTAAGGGAAAGGCCATTGCACTTGCTGCACAAGTCGGCTACAGAGATCTTCTTGGGATCGAACTCTTCGAAGACCTAACAAAAATCGCACAGAAGAATCTTGATAAATTCCAGAAATCTAAATTTATATACAATGAACTTAATATAAAACTAAAAACTATGGATGCCACGGACTATCAATTTCATAAAAATGATCACTTCATTTTTATGAATGACCCGTTTTCAGATGAACCCATGAAAAAACTAGTGAGTAATATTATTCAATCTTGGAATGATCATCCTCGTGATCTATGGGTGGTTTTTAAAAATAATAACCAGAGACATTTACCCAGTATCTATGAACTCAAGAAATTTTCTAAATATAGTGTTTTTGAATTCTCAGGAAATTATTTTGAAATTTTTAAATTTCAATAGAGCTTTCACCATGAATCAAAATATCTGGAGATTCTATTTCTTGCCTCTCTGTGAGAACAATGGGAGTTACCATACTCCATCCCTTGAAAATGAAAAATGTTGCTGCCCAACAGGTTAGGCCTGTTAATAATGGCAAAAGAATCTCTGTCTGAATCTGAAAATCTGAAAAGTGGATTCCAACACAGATCGCACCCACCCAACTGGTTATAAAGTGACTGGAAAATACCTTCATTTCATCATCAATTCTTAAAGCTTTTTCTACAAAAAGCGCACAATAAAATGCCATCACAGTCCCTACGAAAACAGCAAACAATGCCATGTTCACACTGAGCCACCCCGCACCAGGAGTAATGACAACAAGCCCTGAAATCATTCCAAAAACACCTCCTTTAATAGAAACTCTTTGTGGAGGGTGCCACCTGTCCAACCCTGACCAGGTCAAAAACCCCATTGCTCCGGCAAGGAGCGTATTCAAAATTGCCTGGGTCTGTTCAAAAGGGGAGTCGGCACCAGCAGCATTAAACCCTAGCCATCCCAAAAAAACCAGTCCAGCTCCTAATGAAAATAACTCTAAGTTTGAAGACTTTTTCAAATTAAAAAATGCAAACCGTCGCCCTTTGGCCATTGCCAAACCCAGGGCACTGGCCCCCGTTGTTGTATGTACTAATAGTCCTCCTGCAAAGTCCTTAAGGCCCCACTGCTGAATTAAAAACCCATCTGGCCGAGTTATCTGAAGAAAAGGAAAATAAATAAAAATTTGCCAAATAAATATTCCCAACAGGGCTGCCCTGCAATTCAGACGCTCTATCCCACTTCCTATAAGAATTAAAGCAGCAATACTTAAAAATAGAGATGATTGAGCCTCCATCCAATGACCTGAAAATGAACTCCCCAGAATTGCTGACAAAAAAGGAAATACAACAATATGTAAAATTAGACTTAAAAAAAGAACTGTCAGAGATTTATAATTTGACGACAATGAGAAGCCACGACGACTGAAGCCCGAGCTCATGATCACGAGGCCCAATGCCATAATTAACAACATAGATAGTATCCAAGCTTGATCCATCATCTCTCCCAATAGACTCCATGGTAAGAACCCCTTATTCGGAGATCAAGTTGTTTCTCTCCGTTAGCTCTGGTAGGGTCACAAGCATGTTTGGCAAAATTTCTCTAGACAACCCCGAATCTCTGAATCTCGAGGTGAACACCTATTCAAACAACCGCTTTAAGCAATGTCACAAACGTGCTTTTCGCCCAGAATACACTGAGAATTTCCAATCAAAAACCTTGGTTTTAGGAACCTTGCTACTCAACAACAAAAAAGCCACTGGCCCACAAGCCGTTAAGCTCCTCAAAGAATCCAATGAAAACTTGAAAAAATTAGATGGGTTATTCTTGCTCATTCATTTTGATGCTGCCAGTAAATCACTGGATATATTAAATAACAATTATCAACTGACCAAATTTTATTACACTGTCGTTGACAATCAACTTTTATTCTCCCATCAATTAAGCCTGTTACTCCCTCATTTGAAAGAGCGCAAACCTCACTTTCCTAGCCTTCTAAACTTTTTAAAAAATGGTTTCAACCAGTCTGAACTAACTCAAATTGAAGGAGTTAAAAAGCTTCTCCCCTCTCAGCACCTCACAGTATCCAATGGACAAGTGAATATTAAAAATCACTGGGACAAGCATTATGTTACCCATAGACAACCTTTTGTAAAAATAGAAAGTAAACTTGATGAATATGAAAGCATCTACCAAAATACAATCCGTAGCTATCTTGAGGCTCGAAAGCCTGAAGAGCTTGTAACCCTTCTCAGTGGAGGGCATGATACTAGTTTTCTTTTAATACAGGCCTCCAAAGTCTGGAGTCGTCCCATTCACTGCTTTACAACAGTCTTTCCTGGATGGAGCTTTTCAGAACAGTCCTATGCAGAATCTACTTGCAAAAAATTTGGGGGGATTTTTCATCCACAGGAGTTTTCCAGTAATAACCTAGATCTTATTATTGATTTAATTCACAGCTGTGAAGAGCCTGTTCTGGGATCCAGCCTTCCCCTGCATACACTAGCTAAAAGCGCAAGCCTGTATACAGATACTATCATGGGTGGTGACGGTGGTGACACTCTTTGGGGGGAGTATCACCCCGTAGGCGAATATCATCGATGGGCTCGTCACTGGCCCCTGACACTAAGGCGTCTCACCCATAAAGCAACTCTGTTGTTGCGAAATTCCTCAGACTGGGAACGCTTTTGGGAGCTAGAGCACGTAGCGGGCCTATTTGCTCGTAAAAATATGTATGACAACTTTCTTGGAGAACTGTGCACCTATCGACATTTTTCACCACAATTTCTTAACGAAATTCTCATTCCAGAATTTTCTCAACAAAGTTCAGCCAAAAGCTGTATGGAAATCGCATTCAATAAAAATAATTTTGATGAGGCCTTGATCGAAGGGAAGCTTCTTAATGGATTTTTTACTTATCAGTCCTTTCAACAAACTCGCTCAATGAATGCCTTTGGGATGGAGTTTTTTCTTCCAGTCATTCAAAAAGATCTTATGGACTTTGTTAACTCCCTACCAATGAACTGGATCAACGGAGGAACTACGTTTCATCGACTCATAAATAGTAAATCTACAAATCGTAAATTTCATAAATTTGCCCTCGCCCGATATCTAAAGAAAGAAGAAATTTACAACAGGAGTTTTGATATACCTTGGCACCTGATATGGAAAGACAGAGGCGCTACCCTAGAGTTGGCCCGAAAGGCTCTTAAAAAACGAAGCTGGTTTCAACCCGATACCATTGATATGATTTTTAATAATTTCCTTTCTCAAAAAAATAAGGATTATGAACTGCTAGAGTTAAAATCCCATGGCTACAGGATCATGGCCTTACTATCTGTAGAGGTTTGGGCCCGTCTCTTTATTGACCAAGCAATATTTAAATCTGATTCTAATATTTCATTGGACGACTTTCTTGCTTAAAAGCTCTCTCATGATTTTTAGCTTTGAGACATGGAGCCTTGAACGACGATTCTCTGGCCATGAGCGCTCTAAATCGTTGTAAATATATTTAGACTTCAAAAAGTCTTCTGAATAATAGGAAATATAAAATAACATCTCTTTAATTTTAAAAATATACGAACTCTGCGGGCTGCTCGATAGCCATGCTTTAAAATACTTTTCAACATCTTTAAAAACTGGCTCTCCTTTACGACTGAAGTGCAATATTTCGCTCCCCATAACTTTAATAAGATGATTTCCTAGTGGCCCTTCCAGAGATGGAAAAAACTGGTCTTCGATTAAAGTGAATGGACCCATAATTAAAAATAAATCTGAAATATCTTCGGCAAATAAACTTCGAACAATTTCATGAATTTGGTCCCCTTCGCGAACAACACCACCTCTATAGCCTCTGTAAAAAAAACTTGCACCTTGTTTTGGCTGTAAATAGAACTCTGGAGCCACCAACGTTTTTGGCTCCCAACTTTCTTCACTGAGAACCGTAAACATAGCAATTAAATTAGAGGCTCCAGAATGATCATTAATGTATCTATAAACTGAACGAAAGTCCGAGCCATAGTTATAGAGGTCGGAAACGTGTAATTTTTTTTTAATATAAAGCGCTCCTCCCATCGCCATAAAAACGGCTATAAGAACCTGTGTCGACAATCTAACCTTACACAAAGAACATAGTTTTTTTTCATGATTGCAGAGAGTAAGAACTGTTAGTAAAAACACAACAACATAACAAAGAAAGTACCGTTCAAAAAAATCCCAATTAATCGTAATCTGAAAAACTGCTGTGAATATGAATGGAAGAAAAATAACTCCAACAAAAGAAAGAGCATAGGAAATACGAATTCTGTTGTCTTTATTTTGTAAGATCAGAAGCATCAATGCCCCAGCTCCTACCAATAATAAAGTCCCATAAAAAGGGATCATATCAAAGACACGAATTGCATGAGTCCACCACCTAAAGTCTAATAATCCAATAAATCGAAGTCCCCAGGAGTTCACACTCTGAAATTGATTACGAATAATGCTCTCCATAACAATGCCATAGAGCAATGGCAAAAATGTCAAAAGTGCTGCTACTTGAGCCATCGCCACTTTCAATAAAACTCCCTGTCTCTGCTCTACAATAAATCCAATAACTATCAGCATTAGTATGGAGTAAAGCGGCAAAGCTAATGACTGAAGACCAATTGTTAGACAAAAAATATACGTACCAATAAAAATTCTGATCCAATCATTTCTTTGAAAGGATTTTGACATGATAGGCGACATGAGAGTGCAGATCCAAAGCAAACAGACAAAAACACCTGTTATATTTGGTCGCCCCTCAAAAGAGTAACGAATGAGTATTGGTGTCAACCCTAAGGACAGTAGCCATAATAAAAATATTTCCCCTCTCATTTTCATTATTCTTCCCAAGAGTGCCCCCACAAGGACACAAGCACTTCCAAAAAACAAAGATACAGACCTTAACCAAGCTTCAGTAGCCCCCATATAATCAACAACTGCTGTAGAAATAAGATAGTAAAACGGAGGCTGTTGTTGAATAGCTGATTCCTGAAAAGGAGTTAAAGAGTTTGCCACCTGAACATACTCATCTAACCAAATAGAAATATCCCACGCATAACTCCACCTCAAAAAAGCTGTCGGTAAAAATACTACTACTGCCATTAATACCCAAGGGTTCATTATCGATAAAGTTGGCCTACCGCTTTTGTACATCACCCAAGCAAGAGCTATTGAAGCGCATAACGTCGTCACTATATACCAAATATAACTGTAGATATGCCAGCCACTAAGTTCATATGGTGACTGATAGAAGCCAGAGATAAACATAAGAGTCAAAATAAGAAGTAATGATACATTGAGTGTCCACTCTTGCTGAGCACTCACAGAACTCTCTCCGTAGAAGACCAAGTTTTATAAATTTTAACAAGATCCTCTCTCTTGCTCTGCAAAAAACCTTCTGACTCTACTTTTGAAGCCCCTGTCTGATAGGTAAAAGGAATTTTACCAGGCCGTGGTATGCCATGGTATTTACAAAGATTCCGAACTAATGTCTTTCTCTCCATAAATCCCAAAAGCATCTCATCAGGGGCTGTAAATATCATTTCCACCAAACGATGATCTAAATAAGGAACTCGCCCCTCCATACCACACCATCCTGTAATCTTGTCTAACTTCAGCAGATTATAGTTGGGAAGCCAGCTCTTCATTTCAAGGTAAATTAATTTTTTTAAAAAAGACTGATCAACAACTTCTGCCACAATATCCAATGTTTCTTGATTCAGAGGTTCAGCCTGGCTTCCCAATAATTGCCTCCTTTGCTCTATGTTGAATACATCTACAACTGAGTGGTAGGAACTTGCAAAGTCATTAGTCCTGGAAATTGCATCCCGCAAGCGTGCCACCTCCTCAAAGCCCAATCGAGCTGGATACAATTTCTGTAGTAAGGGTGCGGTCATTCGAACAAAAAGTGGAAGAGCCATAAAAGCCATGTCTCGCAAAACGTGTGGCATAGACCATACAGCATTAAAAAAGTAATGGTGTCCGTAACCGGCAAAGAGTTCGTCAGCCCCCTCTCCACTCAAAAGGACCTTGACCTTTCCTTTAGCAAACTCAACCACCCCTAGCAAAGGGCTAATAATAGAATCACCAAGAGGCTCTTCTATAGCCTTAAGAGACTCTTCAAAATTTTCTTTAACATGCCTATAGATAAAATGTCTCATCTGATGACTTTGAGTAAACATTTGTGCTCGAGCTAAATCTTTTTTCGAATTCCTTGAACTTGGAAGTTCACAAGTTAATCCAACTAAAGATTTATCACTATTTGTTAAGGCCAGTTTTGCAATAAGAGTTGAATCCATGCCTCCTGACAGCAATATACCAATGTCCACTTGTGATCTCATACGAATACGCACAGAGTCCTCCAGGACCTGTGAAAACTTTGAGTAACTCCAGGAGGTTTTGCCTTCGAAGGGTGTCCAATATGTTCGAGTATCCCATTTTAAATCCACCCCTACAGTAATTATAGTTGCCGGTGCCACTTTCTGAACACCAGAAAAAACTGTTTTTTCACCCCGCACATACCTCAAAGCGTAAAATGAGTTTAGTGCCGAGGGATTTAACTCCGGCTTCTCAGCTTTTATAAAAAGACCTCGGACTTCTGAAGATACGCGAAATACCTCTCCCTCTCTTCTAAAATAAAGAGGTTTAATCCCCAGGCGATCTCTAATCAGGTGGAGCTTTAAAGCCTTTCTGTCGTACCAAACAATAGCAAAGTCACCGTTCAATTTTTTGACAAAATCCAACCCTTCATGAAAAAGGCCTTCAAAAAGAACCTCCGTATCACCCGTTCCATAAAAGTGGCACTGATATCTACTTATTAGGTACTTCTTCAATTCTAGAAAATTATAAATTTCACCGTTGAAAGCTAAGCAGTATCCATCTCTAACCTTCGGCTGTCGACCAGCCTCCCCGACATCCTGAATAGCCAATCGAGCATGGCAAAGCCCCAGTGAGCCGCCATTAAAAATCTCTTGCCCGTCCGGCCCCCTATGTTGAATAGATCTTACCTGCTCCCACAATTCTTGATCAGAAATCAGCCCACTCGGCTTATAAATACCTCCTATTCCACACATGGAAGCTCCTGTGTCCATTGACTTCTGCCCTGAATCTGAGCCCGCGAATGACAGCCAGAAAAACTGTAGTTAGATTGGGGAACGTAGCGAGAAGGAAACTCCACAGTTTCATAGATCACCTGATCCGACTTTACTCCAATAACTTTTGTATTTAATATAAGGTTTTCGCCTTCCCAATCAATGATTCTCACTACGTGAGCCCCCTTTTCTTTCCAGGAAAACATAAGAACTCTTCGGATCAAGTTTTTAAGACTCATAGATACTGATGGGTGAAACCCGAAAAATATAAAAAATAATCTGAATGCCAAAAATTGAAGTGGAGAAAAAACAGGATTTTTAAATACACGAAATACAGTAACTACTTTAATATTTTTCTCTTCAATTTTTATATCTGAACAACTATGGCCTGAGGTTTTTAACTTTACTCCTGACTGAATAAAAATATCTCCCTGCTGAAAATAAAGCTCTCCTTTGGGTACATGAAAAATTAAGCAACGAAGACCAAACTTCATATTTCCAACTACGTACAAGTCACCCTTGCGAAAAGCAAATAAACCTGCACCCTCTAAAATGATATTCATTTTTTTATTCTCAAACGGAAGATTTTCCAGCACCTCAGAAGTATCTAAAGCGACTGTCATCGCCTTCATCATCTCTGGAAGTCGATAAAGAAGATAATGATCCTCTTGAGTATGAGAGCCCAGAATTTTTTCCTCTATTAAGGACTTTAAAAGGTCACAAGAGAGTCTTTTTGCAATAGGAATCCATTGACCCCAATACTCCAAACCAAAATGAAAAACCACTGACGTAGATCTGCTCCCCACTCCACGCGCAAAACTTCCATCAGGAAAAATAAACAAACTTACAAACTGAATTTGCCTTTGAGCCAACTCCTTCCATCTATCTTCTCCAGTTAATTCATGCAGTCGAGCTAAAAAACTGATCGTTGCCGTTTGATACCCAGGATCTGCCCCATCGTATTCTAAAGACCAGCCCTCTTTTTCATGACATCCTTGGAGAAATTGATTTTTAATTTTTTTTAACCCTTCGCTCAAACTCTCCTCTTTTAACAAATACTTTGCTTGAGAAATTGCCAATACTGCTAATGCCTGATGATTGGAGAGAACATCTTTCTCTTCGTATTTAATTAAGTATCGAGCACCTTTTGAAAACATTCTTTGCAATTGCTGTGTGGTGAGATCGCTCCAATGACTTCCAGTAAGTCTCCATGCCTCAAATATAGAATTCATTATATATGCTGTGGGGCCAGCCCATCCTCTTTCATTAAAATACCATTCATCAAAGGACCCATCCCATTTTTGCAATCTACACGTGAACTGAACAGCTCCCTGAATCCATTGCAGCAGCTGCTTCTTAAGGGTTGAGTCTGTTTCAAAAGCCCACAAATGTGCAAGAACTTCTATCCCCTGCTGCTGACTCGCTGAAGGGAAATCAATGATTCTTTGATGCCAAAATTTTCTGTCGAAACACCCAAAAGTGGAACTAAATGGGCGCCGATCCAATTGACTCAAGACCCTTGAAACCTGTGGACTAAGATACTCCCAATATTTTTTTTGACGAGAATTTATTTGGTCAACCGATACCATAATGCCCTAGACCCAGTTCTGATTAGTGGAATGGCCATTTTTCGAATATATTTACTGCGAGAGTGAACAACCCTTGAATATCCATGCACTCTTTCATTCCAGATAGACTCAATTTCAACAATTTTTAAACCCGCAATAGCCACACATAAAATTGACTCTTGCACGTAAGAATGGTTCGCTGTCAAAAAAATGGATGCCGCTGCAGCCTTTGTATAAAGCCTTAGTCCACCATGTGAATCTGTAATCGGTGTTCCTGTTGCCAAAGTCAGATATTTAGAAAGAAGAAAAACCCCTATTCTATTTCCTAACGGATAACGGTACTTAATATGATCCCCTCCCAAAAAACGAGATCCCAAAACCAAGTCCGCCCCCGTCTTTTGCCGAGTTGTCCAAAACCTTTCCATTTCAGACAATGCTGTTTGGCCATCACCGTCGATTGTAAAAACGTAATCAGCACCCCTCTGAAGGGCCCAATGAATTCCTATGGCACAAGAATGCCCCAGCCCCCTATTCTCACCTTTGACGACTTGGGCACCCATTGCTTTGGCAATTTGTGGAGTTTTATCATCAGAATCATCAACAACTGCGATTTCCAATGACAATGAGGAGAACCCCTTCTCCCACTCTTTGATTCCATCAATGACCGCGTCAATTGTGGCCTCTTCGTTTTTTGCCAAAATAAGAGCCACAACTTTTTTTTGTTTCAAAGCGCCCTCTAATTAGATAAAATCAGCCTTCAGCCTAATGGAATTTGGATAGGAGGTCAACGATGCTCGTCAACGTCTACGGCTGTGGATTTGCAGGCATCGTATCAGCACTGGCTTTATGCGAACGAGGCCACCATGTTACAGGAATTGATATTGACCCTAGCAAAGTGCAGTCCCTACTCAAGGGGCGCTTTTCTGGATCCAGAAGTACCATTGATGATCTGATCGGTAAACACCTAGATAAAAGCCTAACCTTTCGTAATTTCGGCAATGAGTCCTTTGACGTTGATGTGGCGTTTGTAGCCCTTCCCACTCCTTTCGATGGAAAGTCTTTGGCGATTAACGGAATCAAAGCTTGCTGCAACCATATATTACAAAATAGAGCCTCTCATAAAAAAACGACCCTATTTATACGAAGCACATTGCCCATTGGAGGACTCATTCAAATAGAACGAGTATTGGAATCCGACAATCAATTAGAATCGGGAAAAGATTTTCAGTTATTTTACTACCCAGAATTTATGAGAGAGGGCACGGGGCTTCAAGACGTAGAATATCCTCCTTTGTCAGTATTGGGCCTTAGCAAAAGTCTTCCAGAAGCTCCACACCTTGAGCTGATTGCTGCTGGCGGAAGGTTGCAGCAAGTTCCATCTAAAGAGGCCGAGGCCCTCAAGCTACTCAGCAATGCCTTCCATGCAACCAAAGTCACTTTTGCGAACGAGGCCATGAGAATCTGCGATACGAATGAGCTTTCAGCCATAAATGTTATGAACCTATTTTGTCAGGACACTAAACTCAATATCTCCACCAAATATTTACGCCCTGGCTTTGCTTGGGGAGGAGGGTGTCTTGGAAAAGATACTAAAGCGCTAATAGCCACAGAATCAAACACCCCCCTTCTTAATAGCCTTATACAGTCTAACTCAAATCATATTCAGTTTTTTTCTGAAAAAATCCTCAAAAAATCTCCAGCCTCTATTGGGTTTATTGGGGCCAGCTTCAAAGAAAACGTCAACGATGTTCGAGACAGTCCTGTTACAGAACTTATTCGAATCTGCAATAAAGCTCCCTCTGTTTGTCAAATTTTTGTGCTTGATTCAAACAAAGATCTACTTGAACACTTAAATAATTGCAAAAAAGTAAAGTTCTGCTCTGAGTTACCTGAACTTTCAGATGCAGAAGTTATTGTATGTAGAGTGTCTGATTACAAAAATATCAAAGATTTTCTCACTAAAGATCAAGTTTGCATTCAACTGTAAATCAATATGGCAATTTCTAACTTTCTTAACTTACTGATTCTTTTAACATGCTTGGTGTTTTTCAGCCTGTTTCCTATTCAAAAAAACTCCAAAGATATTTTTGATTACTATTTCATTACAATAGTTTTTGGAATGAGTGCTATCACCGCTATTAATACTTATAAGTTTCGAAAAGACCTTCTAACTAATGACCCTTTATTTATTATTTTTGTGTTTCTAGGAGGTGTTGTCAGACTTCTACCTATAACACTGTATAGTGTCTGGCTCGATGAAAGCACGCAGTTTTTTGGACCTTACTTTCAAGGGTTAATCACATCTTCCATTACTCAACAGCAAATGCCTCTGGACTACCTATTTAGCGGTATTGCGTACTATCTTTTTAACTCACAAGAGTTTGCCCCTCGATTTTTTTCTTTTATTTTTGGGTCTTTAGCCTGTGGGGTTTTTTATCTATGGATACAAAACTTTATAAAAAATAAACTCCTACAAATTCTTTGCGC
>JAUILT010000009.1 GCA_030432925.1 Bdellovibrionia bacterium
CTCGCATCCAGCTCGGCCCCCTTTGGGGCGAGCTTTCAGGAAACCAAAGAGTCTGTTTTTCTATAGGTCTCGCGGCCAGGAAGGCCGTGAGAAAGGCCCTGTCAGGATGCAAAGGCATTGTTTTTTCGAGATCAGCTTTAGACAAATAAGAGTTGTCCAACCTTTGGGCTCTTGATCTGATTTCTGGTGACTAAACCTATACAACAGATTGGATCTGGGGCAATTTTGGAAACTTGGCATGAAACCCCACCAACCAAATATACCGAGTGCCCTTTTTGGGCACACAAAAATTGTCAGTGATTTAAAGATGTACTCTTTACAAATTATAATATTTTAGTAATTTCAAATAGTTATAATTGGGCTCAGACTTGCACTAAAGAAATGTAAGTCGTAACCATAGTATGGAGGATACAATGAAAATCCAAATTATGAATTTTGTGCGTGTTCTCTCTATCATTATGACCGTTGGAGCCGTTTCAGGGCTGGTTGCTTGCGGAAATAACGAAGAGAAGAATAATGACCCTGGAGTTTATTGGATCAATGGGAAGTGTAGAAACTCAGCTACTCATGAAAGCGTGGATGAGGCGGCCTGTAAGTCTACGGGTGAATATTTTGTGGATCGCAACCAGTGTGTAGAGAGAGCTACAGATCGTGTAGTTTCGATGAGGTTGTGTGATAGTTATTCTGACTATTACCTCACTGAAGGCAAATGTTATAACAAATATAGTAATACCAGGGTTTCCATGGATTTTTGTTATGATAATGAGAGGTCTCAACAGTATCAGCAGTATTATAACCCCAACTATAATAGATATGGACAACCCAATAGTTATTATTGGTAGTTATACCGATCTGGTTTGAATTTTTCAGGACCTTTGAGATTGAGTTAATGACACATTTCTAGAGGTCAATTCGGTCGCGGCCAAGTTGAGCGGTTTTTTTGGCATGGGATTGGCATCATGCTGTTCTTTGAAAAATTCATATCAAAAGGAGAGTTATATGAGGCTTGGAGTGGGACATAAAGTGGCACTATTGGTGACAATTGTTTCTATGGTGGCATGTGAGCCAAAAACAGAAACAAAAACTGAGTACGTGACCAATAATGATCTACGCCAGTTTAAGGATGTGAATACCCAAAGCTCAGAGGTCCAGAAAGCTTCTTTGGCTGTCGTCAAAATCAACACTCTAGGAGGTTCTGGAACTGGAACCTTTGTATCTGGAGAGGGTTTGTTACTTACTAATGACCATGTTTTAGGTCAGGACAACTGCTTGAAAGGTGGTTGCTTTGTGAGTTTAATTTTTAATCTTCAAAAGAACTCGGACAGTTTTAAAACGGTTCTCTCTTGGGCAGAACCAGTTTATGTAGATACTGGAGCGGACTTTCACTTTGTAAAAATGTATTCAGTAAAAGATGTGAATGGCAAAAAAACAAAAGGGTTGCCTTTGAAAACTCCTAATTATTTGAGGGTGGCTTCAGATAAGGCTCTCAAAATTGGGGGTAGGGGCTCTGTCGCTGAGGATTACTACGTGATAGGTCACCCCTTGGGAATGCTCAAAAAAGTTTTAACCACAAGGGTGGTCAAACAAGAGGGGTATAGGTTTAGTTTGCAAAAGTACTTGTTGCCAGGAAACAGTGGATCAGCACTGGTGAACAAAAACATGGAAATTGTTGGAGTTGTTCATACATCGGCATTTCAATCGTTTGCTATTGCTAAAAATGGCATTGAGGGATCAGCCTACGGAACTCATGCCAGCCGGTTTCCAGAGCTGAATCAGTTATCTGATGGCACTGCAGGCTTAAGAGGTGTTGGAGTTGATAAATTCAAAACTTCTGAAAGCTTGGATCCTGAGGATGAAGAGCATCTTTCTTATGCTTTAGCTCTGGGAGAGTTTCCTGAGCAGTATCCGGACTCACAGGAGCTAGTACGTAGTTATTTTGAGGGCTGTAAAGAGGAGTTAGGTGATATTGATTTTTCTACAGAAAAGATTCTTTTGGGCGAACCAGAGGCTCCTGCCTGTTCGGCCATGATGGCATTGATTCAATGTGAGTATGCCAAGTCAGAAGCTGAAAGCAGCCTTTTAGCGAGAGAGGGAGGTGGTGTTAAGCATCCAGCCCAGGAATTATTTGTATGCCCAGAAAAGGAGCTTCATGCAAAGATCCAACTCTTTATGGAGTCTATATTAAAAAAACGAGTGGAAGCCACAGGGCATTTTTCTGTTTCAGAAGCAGAGAGCCTACTGGTTGATCTTTACAGATCAAAATCGGACTTTTCCAGAAAGTTTGATAAACTGGTTTCACAGTACTTGGAAAAACTTGAGGCGGATTTTGAAACTATGAATATCATTTATGACTCTGAATCTTTGAGGTTTAGGCTTAGCTCAGACTCCCCTCTGGAGATGGTTAGAAATTTTAGGAGATATCCATTTTACAGTAGGCAAGCGATAAGTATTCTTGGGTTATCTGCTCAACTCTTTGGGGATCAAAAAATTACAAAGCAAGAAATGCAGTCTATCTGGAGTCAGTTAAAGGGAGACGTCAAAGTTACTGCCATGGATGTTTGGATTATTGATTATGTGGAGTTGCTGCTGGCAGATTGGCTCTAAAAGCCGTTACATAAATTTTTACTGAGATTGTAAAAGTCCGCCTCTGAATAGCCATCACCTTTGATATGCCACCAAGGGTGAAGCTGTCTCAAGGAGGAGGCTAGGTGGCCTGTGGCATATACGTTAGGGTCGGCATCAAAAGCTGGAAGCAGAATATTCACGTAATCAGTGGCTGTTCCGCCAGGGGTATTGTAAATCGCAATGGTGATGGCATCCCAGGTTAGGTCGATTCCATCTAAAACCATGATGACTGAACTAAAAAATTGGCTAGGAGTGATACTCATATTATTCTCTTGGATTAAGCTTTGGATAGTGCCTTTGGAGAGTTCATTGACGGGCTCAGCTTGTAGTTGAGCGCCAGAGCCTTTTAAAATAAAGTAAATATCCGCAGCTGTTTGTCTATAAACTGGATTCCCTGGAGAGTTTTCGTGCCATGGAAATATTTGAAGATAAATATTATCCTTACTGATTAATTCTGTAGGGTAATTGTTAAACTTGATTCGAATCAGGTCTTCAACATAGGTGCCGGTAGCCTGATTATAATAAGTCGAAACAGGCCCTTCAAGGTCAAGATTGTTGGCGGGAATGATATTGCAGTTGGAGAGGTAGCCTCCAGAAGAGGTGTCTTCAGGGCTATCTACTGGAACTGAGCGGCTGGCCTGATCGCTATGGCCTCCAGATTTACTGGATCCACAATTGTTGAAAAATATTAAACCCGCAATGAGAATTGTAGGTATGAGCACTTGTTGCATCTGCATTATTCTCCACTCCCTCTTGATCTTTGATCACTGACCTTTACAATATTAGAAGCAAAAAAAATGCCATATGAACTCTTGGAGGAATGAAAATAACTTTTAATTACAGTAAGTTACAGAATTCTTTTTTGTCTCATGATGAGATGCTTGAAGGGTGGACTGTAGAAATAGGGAATAGGTTATAAAAAACATGCAAAGATTCAATATAAGTATATATAATAACTCAGCAAAATATATCATTGTCAGTTTACTTGCCAGTTGTAGCATTCTCACTCAAGGCTGTGCTACTACGAATCAGCCATGGTCAGCGTCTTTGAAGCGAGTCAATCAACCAGGGGCTGTTACTATCCAGCTAAAGGGTCAGAAAGGAGATCAGGCTGTTACACGCTTTTATTCGCACAGCCAAACCAAAAATTTCCATCAAGCTCAGATCATCAAAAAGAAGGATGAAATTGTTGAGTTTTCACTGGTTGAGAGCATAAAGAGTCATAATTTAAAAGAGGATCGCATCACAATTCTTGCAACATCTAAAGACAAGGATGGAGTTGTGAGTTTACATGATCTGGCATTTCCTGAAAAAGATGAAGTGATTGAGTATGTCTATACATCCCGCGGAAAGGTTCTCAAGGCAGGGAGTTATCCCAAATGGAGTATCTTTTACGTGTCTCCGTTGCCGTTGCCTGAAGGGCCTGTCAATGTTGGCGATACTTGGGAGATGACTGAAGAGTGGAGAAGTATGAACAATGGGATTCCTCTTCAGGTCAGTTTGGTGGGAATCTTGAAAAATGTCTATCAGTGTGGTGAGGATCGGTGTGCGGACATTGAATTATCTGGAGATGTAGCCATTACGAATGCCTCTATTGCTGAGATTCATTTTGTGAGTGAGATGCATGGTCGTTTATTGTTTAATTTGGATAAGGGTATGAATGTTTGGTCAATGATTCAGGGGCAGGAGGATTTACGAGTCAATGAAGATCAGACGGTTGTGACGAGTTGCCTGACCTCTCGCCTTTTGAAGTCTGAAAAAGTTCAATGGCTTTCGGAAAGCTCCTCCAGGGTTAATTGTCTTCCAACAGGTCATTCTCCCTCTATTTTTCCTTAGGCTATTTGAACAGTCTAAATCCTCCTAATCATCAGGTGAATCATGGAAATGTACACCATGGCCTCGCCTGATTCTTGGTTAAAACTTTTAACTCCAGATAGTTCGGTCAAATGAGTGCACGCCCTAGTGATTGTAATAGTAATTGATTTTTTCATCGATTATTCTGTTTCTGACTTCAATTGAAAAAGCATCTGGGTTCTCCACTCCTTCATTATAAAAGTTCCTAGAACGAGCAGCAGGGTAAATCCAAATATAGCTATAGTTGTTTAGTAAATATACAAAACTTTCCATTTGCATATCTAAATCCATGGCTTCAGCAGCCTCGTCATAGATTTTTTCAACATAATTGTTATTATTCTCATATCCTATTTCGTAATCCAATGGCGCCTTAAACTTATCTGGGCTCCGAAAGTTATCTTCTAATGGAAAATCATACCGCAAGTTTTTCCATAAGGTCATTGGAGCTGCTAATTCTAGGTTATTTGGAAATTGAGTCAGTAAGCTTTGCATGCTGTTAAGCTGTTCCTGCGTGACTCGACGTGTATAAGCAAGGGAATACTTGGGGTACCAAATAGAGCCTTCTCCGCCCTCGATGATTTTAAATTTGTAATTATTTTTTTTTGCTGCACTCAACATAAAATATAACAAAATAGAAGAGATTTTAGTTTTGCTCCTAAAAAAATTTGGATCAAGCACATTTTCAAACTCAGTATTGATACCATTCTGAGAAAAATAAGTTGTCCAGATTAGAGCTTTTGGGTGTCTCTCATTGATTTCATAAGCCAACGTAGCCCCCATAGCTTGCAGTCTTTTAATGATGAATTCTCGAATTTCTAAAAGAATTTGTTCATCACTATTATTAAAACTAGTTACATAACTCGCACTATGAGAATTTCTTTCTGGATTTAAAAATAAATGATTAATTAATGCTTCAAGCGTTTGACCATTGTAATTTGTATAAGCCTCTGAATCAAATACTACTCCTGGCGCTCCCGTTTTGTAAGAAAAATCAAGGGCTTTTTTGAATTCAAAATAAAATGCTTTTCTTGCGTCACTCTCTATGTCGATTGCAAAACAGAAAGGAGGTGCCCCAAATTTATAATTGGCCCCTATATAGTTGTTGTCACTGTCCACTTTATTTGATTTAAAGCTTAATACAACCATGCCGTCAACTTTCTTGTAACATTTCCCGATTAACTCCCCAAACCAAACCAGTGGAACAATTCTTTTTCTCAAAACTCCATTTATCCACACTTCTGAATCATCAGATAATTTAAAAAGTGCTTCTTCAAGGAGGTTATACCTGTCACGGATTTCATCCATTGAGTCATATCTAAATGCTGAGGACGCCGAGTACATAAACCCTTCGGCTGGCGAGTTTTTTGTATTCCTAAAAAAGGACTTTAATAATTCAATTGTCTTTTCAAGAGATCCATTTTGGTCAACTAATGATTTTCTCATTTCGAGTCTGTTGAAAGGTGTAAAATAGAGTATCCAGGTATTTGGTAAGCGTCCGATTCCTCCGTAATTACTTAAGGTTGAATTAAAATCTTCTTTCTTTTCTCTATCACTTACTTTATCTGATACATAGCCAATGGAACAGTTCTGATAGAAGGGGTAAAGCGATATAAGAAATAATAAAAATATTTTTTTTCCTTTAGCTAATGACATATAAATGCTTTCCACACCTCAAGGGACGTATTTATCGCCAAACAAACTCTCTTAAAAATTTTAAGATATTAAAGTAACTGCTCAATTTTACAATTGTATTTAACAAAAGTCTAGAATCTAGGTGTTTGAACCAGTCTGTATCAAACAATTAATTCTCAAAATGGGACAGTCGAGGGGCCAGGTACGGACACACTTTTGAGATATGGAGTCATGAATCTTTAATTTCAGCCCAAGTAATTCCGTCTCCTCCAGTGGCCTCAGCCCCTGAATTCCATTTTTTGACGTAGAGGCTTCGAGATAAATAGCTACGAACGGCTCTTTTCAATGTGTCAGTGCCATGTCCGTGGATAATTTTTATGCGATCCACTTGATGAAGAGCTGCTTTATCAAGGTGAATTTCCAGTTTTTCTAAGGCTTGTTCGACTCTCATACCACGAATATCTAACTGATCGTTACCCCCGTGTCCCAGTTTTTTAAGAATCTTTTGCGTGGGGTTATTGGGGACCATGGGAGAAGTTAGCTCTGACCAATGTATTAATAATCGCATGGACTGAGATAGAATAGGGACTTCTCCTTTGCTATTGGGAGGCCCCTGAACAATTCCATCTTTTCCAATGGAGGATGAAAACACTTTGGACCCTGGAGGGTAAGCTTCTGCAAACTCTTCAGCTGATTCAAAGCGGCAGGCTTCCCGTGAAGCAGTGGGTTTAATAATTTGGGGGAGTTGTTTTTTTAAAGTGTTGGTGGTGGAGTGCTTTTTAAAAATAGTGTCTACTTTGCTAAAGTCTGCTATACGATCGATTCTCTTTTCTGCACGCTTCACGACTGTGTTGAGCATTTTATCTTTGTCTTTTTCAAAACGTTGAACCAAAGAGTGGTATTTGGACTTTTCTTTGGCAGCTTCTTTACTTTTTTCTTGCAACTCTCTTTGAAGTGTTCTGAGCTCTTTTTTTTGAGTTTCCAGTTCATCCAGAGAGTGAAGGTATTTTTTCATTTCTGGTGATAGTAATTGAACGGCATTTTCTACAATAGAGTTATCTACTCCTACGCGCCTGGCTGTTTGAATAGCTAGGGATTGTCCGGGAACACCTGTCAAAAACTGATAGGTGGGCTGGCCGGATTCGGAGTTATACTCGAGGCTGCCATTAATCACTGCCGAAGATTCATTCCATCCGGACTTTAAGGGGCCCAGATGAGAGGTGATCACTCCAAAGACTTTATTAGTGCTGAATTTTTGTATAAAACTGCGAGCAAGGGCTGTGCCTTCTTCCGGATCTGTAGAGCCGCAGATTTCATCAATCAATAGAAGATGAGTGCTTCCTTTCGCTTTGGCGGCTTGATCCAGAATTTTTAAGTGGGCTGCAAAAGTGCTGAGGTGGGAGTCAACACTTTGGGCGTCTCCCACTCCGACGTGGAGAGTTTTAAAAAATGGAATTTTGGAAGTCTCATCAGCACAGACGAGTAATCCACAACGGGCCATTTGAGCTGCCAACCCAATGGCTTTTAGAAGAATTGTTTTTCCTCCGGCATTGGGACCGGAAAGAATTAAGATTCTGTGTTGAGTATCCAGAGTGACAGAGTTAGGCATGACTTTGACTTCTTCGTCCAATACCAGTGCAGGGTGTTTTACATCAATAAGCTCAATAGTATCATCGGAAAAATGGATACGATTGGAGCGTGTCAAAGTGGCGTACTGAGCTTTGGCATAGGCAATATCCAGCTCTAGGAGAATGTGCTGGGCGGCCTCTATGGAGGGTAAGAGGCTGTGAAGGTACTGGCTGAGAGAAGTTAAAAGCTTTTCTACTTCTTGTTCTATTTCGGATTCAACTTCTCGCAACCTATTATTAGTTTTAATAACTTCTTTGGGCTCCATAAAAACAGTCTGCTTGGATTGACTGGAAGCATGAATAATCCCTTCAAATTGCCCCTGCATTCCAGACTTTACGGGTAAAACCCATCGTCCTTCTCGGGTTGTGACGTATTTGTCTTGAAGGATATGTTCGAGCTCATGTTCTGAGATCAGTTTATCAAGAATTTTTGAAACCTCCCTGGCTTTTAGGGTTTTTTCTTGGTGTAAATTATAAAGGGTTTCGCTGGCATCTGTGCGGATTCCACCATCAGAAGTCATCAGCTGGTCAATAGCTGATAGACCTTCTGAAGCTTCAAAAAAAATTTCATGTAAATTTTTGAGATAAGGGGCTTCTGTCATAGACAGCACCTCTTTTAAGGCTTGGGACTCAAAAAGAAAGTGGCGAACATCTTTAAGCTCAAGAGGTTTAAGAGTCGCTCCTTTACTGAGGCGAGGGTGCCAAAGTCCGTAGAGGTCTAAACTTTCCATGAATGGTCGAATACCTGAAGTAGTCATTAGGTTTTTTACTTCAGAAATCTTAGAAAAAGCCTGTTCACAATCGCTGACAGAACTCAATGGCTTCAGGCTTTTAAGCTTTTCGCGGGCCATTTCGCTGGTGGCCATACTTACAATTTTTTGAACAATAATGGACCAATCAAGAGAAGTGAGATCTTTGTATTCCAAAAACAAGTACTCCCAGCATGAGTAAAAATATGTAAGGAAACCAATAACCCCATTGGGAAAACAAAGTCAAAGGGGCTGTTGTGTGGTAGGGAACATTGTAAAGAAACTTCCATTTTTTATGCACGGGGGATTGGGTTAGAATTGTACCATCGGCCAAAACCACCGTACTGATGCCAGTGTTTGTGGAGCGAATCAGAGGCCTGCGAACCTCGATGGCTCTTGACAGCGTCATATAAAGGTGTTGATAGGGTTCCTGCCAAGTCCCATACCAAGAATCATTAGTGACATTAACAAGAATTTGAGCATCCAACTGTGCAGACTTTCTGGCAAACCAGTCAAATAACCCTTCATAGCAAATCTGTGGACCATAACGAACCCCATTAAGGGTTTGAATGACGGGCCCTTTTCCTCTGGAAAAGTGTGCGACCATGGGCAGCCAGTTATAGAGTTGAGGAATCCAGCTTCCACCAGGGATATATTCACCAAAAGCCAACAGTGTAGTTTTAGTGTAGGTAGGTTGTTGAACAATCCCATTGTTGTCAAACAAGAACAAAGAGTTAGAGACTCCTCCCGCATCTTGGGCATAACCATAGCTTCCAGTGAATAGGGCATATTTGTTTTTTTTAAGGTAACGTTGAAGGTGAGAACCCAAGCCACTTTGAAATCCTGCTGGGTTCAAGCGCACAGGAAAGGCAGTTTCTGGCCAAATAGCAAAATCGGGCCTTTGGCCTTCAGGAGCCTCCTCAAACCCTCGGTGGGTTAATTCGAAAAACTGTTGGACAATATGCTCACGAAACCCTTGGCCCTGTTCTGCGTACTGCTTTTCAAGGTTTCCAATATTGGCCTGAACAATGAGTACATTAATATCGGCATCAGTTTTTGCAATTCGACTTTTCAAAAAAGCCCCTAAAGCATTGATAATTATAAACAAAATAGCCATTGTTCCAAGGCCTAAAACCAATCTTGTTGTTTTGGAGCGATACATCCATGAGAACAAGACCAGAGAGTTTAAAAAGATAGAAAAAGTACTTAAAAATTTGGTGCCCCAAAGCTCTGCTGTTTGGATGCCTGGAAGCTGTGCCCAAAACCAGGTGTAACCAAAGTGCCAGTCAAAAATCATTGGATATGTCAGCTCAGTGAATCCCGTTAAAAGTGGCAAAAGGAAAATGGCTGCCAGATCTTTAAGTTTCAGTTTTTTCTTTAAAAAAAACCAAAAAACTCCTGCGAGGGGGATATGTAAATTGGCAAATCCACAAAATAGGAGCAAGCCCATTAAGGCTGCTGGCCAAGGGAGGTGTCCGAATTCTTGCAGTGTGTGGGCCACCCAGTTGAAGCCAATTAAAGTGAGTAAGAATTGAGTGATAAACCCCGAGACTAAAATGGCTTTGAGATTATGGGAGTTCTTTATCCAAAATAGCCATAAAGGAACAAAGCAAAACACCAAGGCCCAAGGAGGAAAAGGGATGAATGTCGTTCCAATCATGATTCCAGATGCAACGGCATACTTGTGGAAAACAACAAGGTTTTTCAGTTTTTCCATATGAAAAACCTAGCATTGAATATCCTGTTTGGCGAGGTGGATTTTACTTAGATTTCTTCTTGTTAGATGACAGAATATTGATAGAATGTGTATGCAAGAAGTGATTGAGCTTGCGTATGGAGGGAGCTTGGCTCATGGATAAAAATCGCTCCACAGGTGGAGATGGATTGTTGCTACAGCAGAGAGCTGTGTTGAATGAGTCAATTAAGGTTCGCTGTCCTCAGTGCTTTCGGTCTTTTCGCATTAATACCCATGAGATTCATCAGGCTCGCCCCAAGTTTGCTTGCACTCAATGTGAGTCTAAATTTTGGTTGCCATTTCCTGAGTCTCTTCGTCAAAAAGAATTGATTGGTTTTCCTCTGTCGTGGATTGAGTCTGCTCCTGAAGAGAAAGTGCTGGAAAAACCCTCACACGTGGAAACTTTCAAGTGCCCTTCTTGTGGTTATGGTAGCCTAAAGAGCGAGGGAGAGTGTAAAAAGTGTGGCAGGGTCTTTGAAAAGATAATGGCTCGAGCTCAAGACCAAGAAGAGGGAGTGACCTCAACCCCTCTTCTGAGAAAAAAGTGGAAACAAATTCTACAGGACTTTGAAAATGATGAATTGCACGAAGGTTTTCTACAAGAGTGTCAGAAGTTGAACTGTTTGGCCTTTGCTTCTCGTAGGTACTCCCAGCTAGGTGAGGCTGTGGGCACTGATGCTATCATTGAAAAAATGATGGAGAGGTTAAACACCCTCTCTCAACAAAAACTGGCTTATTTGCAACAAGCTCATAACTCCCGGAAAGCGTCTAAAAACTGGAGGCCGAGCTGGTTAAACATATTTAATATCATTTTATTTTGTGCCATTGCAGTCTGTGCCGTGGGTTTTGCCATGCCTGAAGGGCGCAATTTAATTGGATTTGGGTCTGCCTTGGGCTTTTTAAGTCTGGCTGCTCGATTCACATTTTGATAAGCTCTTTTTTTGAGACCGCTTCTTTAGTTTTTAAGACTCTTTTTAGAAGGTTTTTGATGAATATTTTGAGCCTGTGCTGGTGGGACGACCGTCATTTTAATATGTTTTAGGATATTTCTGGTCTGAGAGGCAAAGTTGGTTTCATCAGAGGTGCTTATGGCATCAAAACGGGTTGTAGATTGAGCCACTGCAGGGTCTGAAACAAACATCTGGGAGTCGATATTGGCAGCATTCTGCACGCGAACACCATTCCAAGTCGAGTCGCTATCTTTAATGGCCAGAGCTTTATAAGAATTCAAACGTTTGTTGTAGCGGGTTTTGCCAATCAGTTGAAGGTCAATATCTCCTGTTTGAGTGAGGTATTTATTAATTTTTACGGGTGCATTTCTTAAATCTTTGTCTTGGGACATGACTAGGGCAGCAACGCCTGTTACAAAGGCCGTGGCCTGTGATGTGCCCGTCATAAAGCCATACTGTCCACCAGGCAGCAGTGAGAAAATGTTGTTCCCGGGGGCTGCTAGGTCCACAGAGTTTTTTCCATAATTAGAGGAGTCTAGAACTTTACGAGATTTATCGATGGCAGTTACAGAAATAATATTATCGAGATCATAGTCCGCAGGATAGTAGCCATGCTCATCAGAGTTGGATTTCTCATTTCCGGCTGCAGCGACAAATAGAATTCCCTTTTTTTGGGCTTTCTTGATAGCTGCAATTTCATGGGGAGATTTTTCTAACCCGCCCCCAGAGTAGTTAATAATGTGAGCATTCATTTTAACGGCGTATTCAATGGCTTTTACAGTATTCATTAGGTTGTTTACGCCAGGGGCCTTAGGGTCATAGTATTTAAGAACCATAAGACTCACTTTGGGTGCAACTCCGCTGATTCCTACACCATTACCACCTTCAGCACCAATGATTCCGGCAATGTGAGTGCCGTGTCCGTGGTTATCAGAAAGATCACCGTTATTTTGCACAAAGTTGAACCCATGAATATCATCTATATAGCCATTATTATCATCGTCAATACCATTGGAAGCCTTATTATTACCATTTATATCAGTGCCCACTTCGCCACGGTTGACCCAGAGGTTGGATTGAAGGTCAGGGTGGTGAACATCAGCTCCAGTGTCAATCACGGCGACAACAATATCTTTACTGCCTTTCGAGAGTCTCCAGGCCTTGGCAGAATCCGTTAGGTCTAGCCCCCACTTTTGGCTCATGGCAGGGTCTTTTAGGATAATTTCAACCTCCTTGTCTAAGGACTTTGCAGAAGGGACTGCTTTTCCAAGCTCCAGTGTACGACCATTTGGTGTTTTACTGGCCAGCTCTGAAATATTTAAATGGGCACGATCTTGCTGAGGATCCCCACTCATTAAGGTTCCTGAAATCATGGCCAGAGCCAGGCCACTCAAGAAAAACTTCATAGGTTGTGAATTCAGAGCTTTCATTGCTTATTCCCCTCAATCCTTATTTTTTAAATATCATGATCTCTTGTAAGAGCAAGGTTGGTGCCGTGGCACAAATATTATAACTATTTGAAATTACTTGTATAATATTAAAACGTGAAAGTTCTCGGTTGGTTAATTATTAGGAGGCTGTCAAAACTTTGGTCAGCGGTGAGATCTTTGGCCCACGCAGCCTCTTAAATAGATTGAGGAGGTTCCATTTTTAAAACGCTGGCAGGAAAAGAGATCTTTTCGCCATCGGCATTTAATAAAGAGTAAAAGATCAGATTACGCATTACGAGGCGAACATAGCCTCGTGTCTCTTCGTAGGGAATATCTTCAATAAATTCCAGCGTATCCCCATGATAACGGGTCTTAAGCCAACCTCGAATAGCCCGGTCGTTGGCATTGTAAGAGGCCACGGTTAAGACGAATTGATTATTCCATTTTGTTTGAAGTTTTTTGATAAATGCTGCTCCTACAGGAATATTAACTTCTGGTTTGTAGAGGTCCTCGGGTTTTTCGTAAGTGACTTTAGCGACAGAGGCTTGTTTGCGGGCGACTTCAGGTAGCATTTGTAAAAGTCCAAATGCATCAGCAACTGAGCGGGCTCAAGGGTTAAAAGCAGATTCTTGCCTCATAATACTGTAAAGGAGCTCTGTACTGACTCCAAACTGCTTGGAGGCGTCCATGACTAGGTTCTCAAATGGTTGTGGAAATATCAGGCTGGGGTGACGGTCTAAAATCTCTTTACGCCTTTCTGGGGAGAGGCGTCCCAACTGCTCATATAAAGATAGGTATTCTCCAGCTCGAGCATAGTAATTAAAGACCTGAAACCAGGCTTCATCGGTCTGGTCTTTACGTTTTCTAAAAGCTATAGAGACTTCGTTGAGATACCTTTTGGAGAGATCGTGTTCTTCAAGGCTGATCAACCACTCAATTAATTGGGTGTCTATAATTTTATCCAGAGAGAACGTCTGTTTTTTATCTTTTGCAGGAAGCCTTTCTAAAATTTCTTTATTAGCAGGAATCAACTGTTCGGTTTCATGATGAGCGACCAATCCATAGTAACCCAGAGGATCTTCGTTGATCAGGGTTTGAAACTCGAGGCGCGAACGAGTTTCTTCGCTCTTACTGGCCCAAGTCTTAGCTAACCAGAAACGGTATCGAGATCTGGCAAAATCATTCTCAGTGAGTTGAATGAGTTCTTCGAAGGAGGCAATGGCTTTGTCATACTTTTCCAGTTTTCTTTCAGTCCAGGCTTTATACCACATGAGTTTTTCCTGGAAGTCGACAGAATAAAACTTTTCTTTCAATGCTCTTTCAAACCAGTAGTGGGCTTTTTTAAATCGGCCTTTTTCCTCATCCATTCGCCCAAAAAGCCAGAAGACTTCATTCATTGTATATTTGTCACGTAGTTGACGTTCAATCCGAGCCAGGGTGCGTCCGGCACTTTTGACCTGTCCACGGGTCCACTCGGTTCTGGCTAAGGCAATGTGAGTTTCATGGAACTTGCGTTTGAAGTAATGGCTGCGTGGATATTTCTTCATGAATTTTTCAGAAAACCGCGCCATTTCTCTTGTAACTCTCAAGTGTCCTTCGTGGTCGCGATCATTTTTATAGGCTTTGCGTAGTCCATACCAGGCTTTGAGCTTTGTAGAAAATTTAAAGTGTTTATGACCAATCACTTTGCGATAGTACTTTCGTGATTCTTTGAAGTTTCTTAAACGTCGATGATCATAGGCAACACTCAGCCACTGGTGGCGGGTGGGCTTGGGGTGGCTTGAGGGGCGCAGTTTATAAAGCCGTTTTTGCATTTTTTTAGCAAACTGCTTTTTTTTAAGTTTTTTGGCAATGTGGAGAGCTCTTTGGGTGAGATTCACTTTTTTGGGAGTTGGTAGATATTCTTTTGATTTTTCATAGGACAGTTCCATTTCTTGCTTGAGATTCTGATCTCTAGTGGCTCGGGCTAGAGCTATTTCCAGTGCTGCTTTTTGCATCCACTTGGGGAATGACTTCCAGTCAAATTTTTTGAGCCCACTCAGAGATTCTGAATTCTTAGGACAGATTTCATAAGATTTTAGATAAGCCACTTGAGCCATGGGAAACAAAGGGTCTTTGGCCAGGCTGGTGAGGCGTTCGCAGGAGAGCTCCGGTTTCTTCTCTTGCCAGATCATCGCGCGCTTGTAGGCAATCCACCACTGATACTCGCGGGTGGATTGGGCTTCAGCCGCTTTTTGTAGATAAAAGTCCACATTTTCAATATCGCTTTCTTTTTCTAGAGGAATTTGGGGCGGTAATAGCCGGGTCTCAGGGGGCATATGCTGTATGGAATTCGAGGCACAGCCCATTCCGAGAATCAGGAGGAAAGAGAAAACAAAAGAATGCATCTTTTTATTCTGGAAAAACCACCAGCCTCTTGCAAGTCCAGCTCTTGCTAGAGAGGCCTACTTTTTTCTCAGGCAAAAAATGACGCCTGAGCCCATTCCCCACTGGATCGGTATAAAACATGTTTCTCACTGATTTGCGAGCCTCGCTTGTAAGCTCTCCAGTTTCTCTTGAGTTTCCATCCAGTCCTCCTCGAGCTCATTCATTTGCTTTTGCCGATAAGCGAGATCCATCATCAGTTTTTGTGCCTCATCTCCCTTGAGTGTTGATACCTTGGCTGAGTCAGATTCAAACTCTTCATTCAAGCGTAAAAGCTTTCCATCTAGGTACTTTATGCGTTTTTCGATTTCGCGAATTTCTATACGGAGCTTTTTCTTTTTTTCTTTATTTTTGTGATGAGATTCTGTCTTCTTGTTTTCAGAAATTTTCTTTTGATGAGAGCCTTTGTCCACCTTAGGGCTTGTGTCTGACAGCATTCCTTTTTGCAGGCTCCATACATACTCCTGATAGGTGCCGGGATAAAACCGAGCCTGCCCACTGTTAATTTGAAGAATTTGTTGGGCCACTCGACCAATAAAACTTCGATCATGGCTGACGACAATCACTGAGCCAGGATAATTTTTCAAAGCTTCTGTCAGCGCTTCTACTGTATGAAAATCCAAATGGTTGGTGGGCTCATCCAGTACTAGCAAGGGTGTCCTCTGTACAAGAATACGTCCCAAGGCCACTCGAGCCTTTTCTCCGCCAGACATTTTTTTTAGTGAAGCATCGATGCGATCATCAGAAAATAGCAGTTGTCCCGCAAGGTCTCGTAAGTCTTGACGAGTAAGGTCTTTATGGGCTACTTCAGCCAGTGCCTCGTACACAGTTTGGTTTAGGTTAAGATTTTCGGCAACATGTTGAGAGTAATAGCCAATTGTAACATTGGGGCCATGGTTGATATTACCGATTTGTGGTTTTAATTGCTGGGCTACAGCTTTTAAAAATGTAGACTTACCGGCACCATTTTCACCCACGACCCCTAGGTGGGCTCCACGTAGAAGCTGAAAATTCACATCACGTAAGACCACTTTTTCTTTGTATCCCAGCTGAACATTTTCAAAGTGCACAACTCTTTTACCGGTACGTATTGGCTCAGGGATACGAATGCGAGCTTGAATGGGTAGTGGTTTGGTTTCAATAGATTCCAACTTTTTCAGAGTTTTCAGTTTGCTTTGGGCTTGACGGGCTTTGGTAGCCTTAGCTCCAAAGCGCCTTGCAAAGTCCAGAATCTCTTTGCGGCGGTTTTCAATAGAAATAGCCTTTGCTCGAAGCTGTTCTTCAATCATAGATTTTTGTTCAAAGTAGTCATCAATATGACCATTGAATTTTGTGAACTCACCATTTTCAATTTCAAGTGTGCGATTGGTGACTCGTTTTAAAAATTCTCGGTCGTGAGAGATCAGTAGGAAAGCTCCTGGGTATTGTATTAAAAACTCTTCCAGAACCAAAAGAGACTCCAGGTCCAGGTAGTTAGTGGGCTCATCTAAGAGCAGCAAGTTGGGATCCTTGGCCAGCTGGCTCAAAAGCTGGCAGCGCATCCGAAAGCCTCCACTGAGTTGAGTGATGGGGAAAAGCAGTTGCTCTTCTTTGAGACCCAGTCCAAAGGCTAATGGGTACAGCTCCCACATGGGGCGGCCAGAAGTTCTTTCTATATAGTCCTGAGAGAGTTCTCCAGCTTCCAATGGCTCCTCTTGTTGTAGGTAACCTAGACGCAGAGAGTTGGAGCGTGTGATGGTGCCGCCATCCAGTGATTCTTGGTCAGCTAAAATTTTAAAAAGAGTGGTTTTTCCGGCTCCATTAGGGCCGATAACACCAATATGTTCACCAGTTTCTATAGCCATGGATGCTTTAGAAAAGAGGTTTCGGGCCCCGAAGGCCTTTTCACCGGACTGTACCTGAAGAAGAATTCCCATAGAGGCCTTCATACCATGACATTGGGACAATGCCTATGGGAGGCGAGACAAATTGTCACGGGCTGAGGAATTCAGCAACAGGGGTTTACAAAACAAAAGGCCCATGAAATTATTGAGCTTTTCAAAACTATAAGGATTCGTTTTGAAAGGGCATGGTTTGCGCATATCAGGCTCTTGAAAGACACTTACCGGGAGTAAGAGAAAATGAAGAGAAGCGTTTTGTTAGTTATTATTACAGCACTGACAGCCACGTTGGTGTTTGGCTGTGCCCAGAAAGACACGCCGGAGGAAAAGCAAAAGAATCTATCCAACTGGAAGGTAAAAATGGCTCAGATGTCGCAGAGTCTTGCTCATCTCATACCTTTGGTGAGTACCCCGGAGAGATTTAATGATCCTGATAACAAAGCTAAAATTCAAAAGGAAATTTTACGTTTTTCAAAACTTTCCCACTCTATCACGGTCAACAAAAAGCCTGAGGCTGATCCTAGCTTGGACTTTGTGTCACGAAAGTTTGAAGCAGATATGAAAGAAGCCTATGCTCAAATGGAAAAGGGCAACAACAATTACGCTCGATATTTGGTTTCTAATACCACAAATTATTGTATCAGCTGTCATACCAGAACAGACAGTGGCCGTGCTAACCTTAACTTTTCGGCGTCTGTAGACATGTCCCAGTTCAAGCCTCTAGAAAAAGCTCAGGTATATATGGCCGTTCGAGACTTTGATAAAGCTCTTCAGGCTTTTGATCAAGCAGCCAATGCCAGAGGTGCCACTTCGAAACCTCAAATGTTGGAGTTAGCAGCAGAAAAATCACTGGCCATAGCTGTGAGAGTTAAAAAAGATCCCAGCTTAGCTGATGAGATGGTCTCTCGTATTTTGGACTCCAAGACAGCTCCTGTATTTTTAAAACTGAAAGCTCGTAACTGGAAAAGTTCGATTCAGCGCTGGAAGAAGGAAGAAAAAAGAAAGCCCAAAACATTGGGGCCCAAGCGCAAGTTAAAGACCGCGAATAACTTGATGACTCGAGGATGGCGTTTGGAGTCTGAATCTATGAATTCAAGAGCCGGCTTAGTGGAGTTTCTCAGAGCATCGTCTCTTTTACATGAAATTCTATCAGACAAGAAGAACTACAGTGTTTACGGTGAGGCCCTATATACTGCTGGATTGGCTGCAGAATCTCTCCGGCAGATCAACTTATGGACATTGCATGAAGCCTATTATGAATCCTGCATTCGATTTTCTCCTTATACAAATTTGGCCAAACGATGTTACCTAAGGCTGGAGGCTCTGCAGTTGAGTGCCTATTCCGCTTATGATGGCGCTTCTGTTCCAGCTCACATTCGAGAACATCTTCTAGAGCTGCGGGCGCTGGCAGAGAAAAGCACTGGTGACTTTATGGACTGGGGGTTTATTGATTGATGGAATCAGATCTGTCTCAGTTGAATCATTTGCAGAACTTTTTGGAAGATTCGATTCCTGCGGTCAGGGATTTGCGCTTTCAGTTGGACAAAGTTTCTGAAGCTGAGGTTGTGGCTCGGGCCCCACTGATTGAAAATTCCAACCATATGGGAACAGCTTTTGGTGGCTCCTTGTATTCTATTTTAGTTTTAACTAGTTACAGCTGGCTTTACTCCAAAGTCACCCAGGCGGGGCTGTCCTGTCAGATTGTCATCCAGGCGGGGCACATGGACTATATAAAGCCTGTGGATCGAACTATTGAAAGTCAGTGTTTGGCGCCCAATGAAAGTGAGTGGAAGCATTTCTTAAACACTTTAGAAAAAAAGAGTCGGGCCCGTCTGCACCTGACATCTCGTGTAGTGTCAGAGGAGCAAGTAGCTGCAACTTTATTGGGAACATTTGTGGTATTTAAAAAAGGGGAGAATCATGGCGACAAAGAAGAGCGATAATATCATTTGGACAGTAGACCCGTTTGGTGATCTGTCAGTCAGCGCCGGACAGTCTGCCAAAGTAGCAGAAATGGTGGCTCGACAAACAGGTTCAGAGATAGAGCCGCTTTATGTTTTGAGTCCAGATGGTTTTAACTGGGCCGGAGACTTTTCAAACCAGTGGGTGAAAGAGATCCTGCCAAAGGTAAAAGATAAGATTGAATCCAAAATCCGACAGATAGGGATCAAACCTCTGTCTCCTACAATCCTTATTCATAGAATGTTGAGCTTGACCGGAGACACCAAAAAAGTGATTGGCTACGCTCAACGCAGCGGTGCTCGTATGATTGTACTTTCTACCCATGCTCGAAAGGGTTTGAACCGATTTGTATTGGGCAGTTTTGCGGAGACAGCTATTCTCAACTCCAAAGTTCCCTTATTGATTGTCAACCCTAAATGCCAATTGCCGAAGAAACTGAGTAAGGCTTTGTTTGCCACAGATATGTCAAAGAGTTCGAAAAAAGGATTCAGAAAATTTTTGAAGAACACCAAAGGCTTGGTCAATACTGTAGTGATTTATCATAAGATGCCTGACCCGATTGAACCTGTGGTTCAGACTGGGGTGCAGCTGGCCGGAGGTGGTTGGGTGAGTATTCAGCAGTTTTTGAATAAAGAAAGTAAGCAGAAAAAAGTAGAATGTGACAAATTAGCCAAAGTGGCAAAAGGTATGGGCTTCAATGCTCAAGTCATTATTGATAAAACTCCAGGATTTGTTACAGATGCTATACTGGATCAGGCTCACGCTTCTAAAGTGGGAATGATTGCGATGGTTTCTAAAACAGGCCCTGTTTCTACTCTACTGATAGGGAGTGTGGGTCGACAAATGGCCCGGGTTTCTGACCTACCGGTTTATTTGTTTCACGAAGATGCCTGAATATGAGTTGTAAAACTAAAGCCGTATTGAAATTTCTGGGAGCTGCAGAAACTGTCACAGGATCTCGAACGCTATTTCAAGTGGGATCCAAGAAGCTTCTGATAGACTGTGGCTTATTTCAGGGGCCTAAAGAGTTTCGTATCAAGAACTGGGATGACTTTCCGATGGACCCTAAAGAGATCGATGCGGTGATTCTGACCCATGCTCATATTGATCATTCTGGATACCTTCCCAAGTTGGTGCGCGAAGGTTTTCACGGGCCTATTTACTGTTCTCAAGGCACTGCCGACTTGTTAGAAATCATGCTGATGGATTCGGCTCACCTACAGGAAGAAGATGCTCGCTTTGCTAATGAGACTCGACACTCCAAACACTTTCCGGCATTGCCCCTATATAACTCTTATGATGCTGTTAAAGCTCTGGAGTTACTGTGGCCGGTCCCTTCTGATAAATGGTTGCCGTTGGATGAGGAAGAGTCTGGTACTGCCTTTCAACTCATTCGCTCTGGGCATATATTGGGCTCTCGTTTTGTTCAGATCCACTGGGATGATGGCAATGGGGGAAAGGTCATTACTTTTTCGGGAGACTTGGGTAATGGTCGCTCTCATATTATCAAGCAACCGGTTTCCTTGAAAGAATCGGACTATTTGGTTATGGAAGCTACTTATGGAGATCGAGTTCAGCCCAAAGCAGATATATTGTCTGTTATGGAAAGAATCATCAACAGAGTTTGGAGTCGGCAAGGGGTTTTAGTCATTCCAGCATTTTCTGTGGGAAGAACTCAAGAGATTATCTGGTTGATCCGTCAACTGGAAGAAGAGGGGCGGATTCCTAAAGACATTCCTGTCTGGTTGGATTCGCCCATGGCTCAAAATGCCACTGAAGTTTATATGAAACATGAAGAGGAGTTAAAGGAAGCCTTCAGGGGAGGAGAGCTACAGCCGCCAATTTGCCCTCAACATTACAAAACAGTCAGTAGTGCTGATGAGTCCATGCTCTTGTGTATGGCTGATGACCCAGGGATTGTAATTTCTGCCGCAGGAATGCTGAGCGGGGGACGAGTTTTGCATCACCTTAAGGCCCGATTGCCTCATGAAAAAAATGCTGTTTTATTTGTGGGCTTTCAGGTGGAAGGGACGAAAGGGCGTCTTCTCAAGCAGGGGTTGAGTAAAATTAGAATCCATCACAAAGAAATTGATGTGGAGGCGGAAATTCTGGCCGTTGAAAGTCTTTCTGCCCATGCAGATTCTGATGATATTTTAAGGTGGTGTTCAGAGTTTGAAAAAGCCCCTCAAAAAGTGTTTCTTAACCATGGGGAGCCAGGTCCTCTGGGGGCTCTTCAGTACCGACTTAAAACAGAATTGGATTGGGAGAGTGAAATTGCTGTGGAGGGAGTGGAGTATGAGCTCGTCTAAGAAGGTGGTACTTACTGGAGGACCATCTGCCGGAAAAACCACAATTGCCAATGCTATAGAACGAAGCTTTGTTGCTCAGACAATAAAGATTCCTGAAGCTGCTACTATTCTTTTTGGAGGGGGTTTTTTTCGATCAAAAAAACCTGTAGGTGTGGCTTTTCAGCAAAGAGCTATTTATCAAGTGCAGTCTTCTCACGAGGCTATCTATACCACTGAGTACCCTCATCGTGTATTTATTTGTGATCGAGGGACACTTGATGGTTTTGCCTATTGGCCTGAGGGTGAGGGGGACTTTTTTAAGGACAATAACACAACCCTCGAAAAGGAATTGGCCCGTTATGACCTAGTGATTCACTTGGACTCAGCCAATGGCAATAACTACGATTTCACCAATGCCATCAGAACGGAATCTCCGGAGCAGGCTTTGGTTATCAATAATAAAGTCAAGCAGGTTTGGAAGGATCACCCGAATAGAAAAATCATTCCGGCGGATGAATCTTTTTCAGTTAAAGTGGCTCAGGTTTTAGATATTGTGGGCCGTTTTGTAAGTGTTCATACCCAAAGACCCCTTCAGTGATGAGGGGGAGGGGTACGTATCTGCTAGTACAAATCTTGTGGTATATGAAAGCTAGGATAATGAGTTGAGTACTGTGTGTTTTTTGCTCTTTGTTCTACAGCGGCTCGAGAGTCATAACCTCTTTGGTGAATATTGGTAATAACACCACCAGAGCTGTTTTTATTACGAGCTTTTTGTGGTGCTCTCGTTAATTTTTCTAGAACCACCTTTTTATTAGCATAAGGAAAGAAAGCTTTGTAAATGCCGACTCCAGCAGCAAATAAAGCTGCCGAGTTGGAACTCCCACGAAACTCTTTGTTGTTTTCATTAAGAACAACCTTTGAAGGAGTCACAACATCAGGTTTTCCCAGCTTCTTGGATTGAGAACTTAGCTCAGAGTCAGACGCTCCGACTGTAATCACGCGTGCATTATCTGCAGGGTTTAGAAGAGATTCCTCAGATTGACCTGAAGGAATATTAATTAGAGCACCATCAATGGATATTCGGAGATGGTCTGTTTCTGAAAAGTTCAAACTTCTATTTTTAACCTTTAAAAAGTAGGTTCCCTTTTCGAGAGTGGCTCGAATGGACTCTCTAGGGTACTGGGACTGACCGGTATCTCCTTCGGCCCCAAAGTCTATCACCTGGTCTAGAGTAGACTTTTCAATAAGATTTAACAGGTCATCATAGAGGACAAAATCAAGGTCTTTTTCCGTACCTATACCCTCTTTATTTTTAAAGTCATTCCAGGAGAGGGTTGCATTGAGTACGCAGGTATTGCCCTGACTCACTCCCGGGCGGCACTCAACAATCAGAGAGTTATTGCTATCTGGGAGTTTCACCCAATTATCATCAGTTGTTGTGATTTTGGCTTGATAGGTTCTTTGAGCAAAGTTTCCGGCGGCATTGATCCAAATCACGCCATGCTCTATGGCCCGGTTGACCTCATTGTTGATAAAGCCCTGCCCATCCCAGTTACCACCAATTTCCCAGACTTCTGAGTAGAGGACAATGTCAATGTCTCTTAGTATGAGGTCGTCAATGGCGGCTTGAAAATTTGAAAAGCCAAAAACATTATAAAGGTGAAGTTCTTCAGGATAGAATCGCTGATCCTTACCCATATTGGTGAGAGCCTGAAACAGAATCTCAGACATGATCCTACCGTGATCTGTGGGGTTTTCTGGCGTGTTGACTCCTGGATGATAAATTAGATTTTTAGGCAGTGATCGGCCTCTGGCCTGTTCTAGGCCAGCAAACCCTTTATCTAGGACAGCAATTTTTATTCGTTCTAGCTTTTCAGGCTGAGGGCGATTATGGACAGCTGAAAAACCAAGTGTCTCCAGGGTTAAAGAAAAGTCTTTGAAAGGGACCTGTGTTTGTGACCAGGCGGTGACAGGCAATAAAAAACAAAGAATCAAAACCCTGAAGACAGTCACTTAGTACCACCGATAGCAATAGTAGCTATATCGTCGGTTGTAAGAGTAATAATTGTAGTAAGGAGCGTAGCTGTATCCATACCTGTAGTAATAGGGGTACCTATACCCATATCCGTATCCATACCGGATGGGGGCACGGTAATAATAAAAGTACCAGCTAGATGTTCCAGCTTCCTCATCCAGTTCATTTTGAATTTTATTACTGGGAAGTGGTTGGTATTCAAAATTAGCCGATACAGATTCAATTTCTGCATCCGAAAAGGTTTGCTCAGTCTCAAAGACTGCAACTTCATCTGTTTGCTGGTCGACTCTCAGAATGACAGTTCCGGCATAGTTGGCACCCTCTTGATTCGCCATGTCTCTGTCCAACTCAGACCCAATGGCTCCCCAAGACATCAAATATAATGCTGATAAGAAAAATATAGATTTCATTTTCTACTCCCTTCGATGGGTATCGAGATACGAAACTTAAGGACTCATGTCACGCTGCATTTTTAAGGAGGTTGTCACTGTGAAAATACTATAGAGATCTTTATGCATAGAGTCATTCTGTCTGGGGTGGGATTACTGTCTTGGTCCAACCACAGAAAGCTCTTGCTGCTGAGTCTTCTTACTTTGGGGTGAAGAGATATCTCTGGCTAGCAGCGGAATTTTTGCAGAGCCTAGGGCCCCGGTGAGTTGTCTCTCAAACTGTACAAAGATGTGAAAATTCACAGTTTTTCCAGGCTCTACAAGAACTGGATTCATGGGAGACACCAAGTTGACTCTATATTGTTTTAAAAAAGTTTCTGGGATTTCAAATTGAAGTTCCATCGGGTGGAACTCTTGATTGCGGATGGAGACTTTGTAGTGATTCAAAATAGCTTCTGCACCATCTTTAAAGGTAGACACCTTAAAGGGTGTTTCAAGGGCGCGAACAAATGACAGATAAAAGCTTTGTCGACGACTTACCCGGTATCCAAGGCCACCAATAAATAGAACCAAAAGCAATGAGTAAATAATCACCCTTGGGCGTAGAAACTGACTGGCTTTACCTGCGAGTTGGTTTTCTGTTACGTAGCGAATAAGACCTTTGGGTTTTTTGGTTTTTACCATGACTTCATCACAGGCATCGATACAGGCTGTACAGGCAATGCACTCCATCTGCATTCCGTTGCGAATATCTATTCCTGTTGGGCAAACTGCAACACATTTACGACAGTCAATACAGTCCCCTTGCGAGGCTTTATCTTGGGCAACACCTCGACGGGGTTCACCTCGGGCGACATCATAGGAGACGGTGAGGGAGTCATGGTCCATCAGTACCGATTGAAATCGGCCGTATGGGCACATGACAATACAGAATTGCTCACGAAACCAGCCAAAATCAAAGAGTACAATTCCTGTCGTGAACACGATAATCAAAAAGGGTATCCAGTTTTCTTTAGGAGAGCCTTGTATCATTTCCAGCAGTTTTTCTGTTCCTACAAAGTAGGCCAAAAAGCTGTGGGTAATAATTAATGAGGCACTCAGATACAGGATCCACTTTAAAGTCTTCTTAAAAGCTTTTTCAAAGGAGAGTTCACTTTCGTTGAGGCGTCGGCGTTTGATATGATGGCCTTCCACCATCTCTTCAATTTTACGAAAGATGGTCTCAATAAAAACAGTTTGTGGGCAGGCCCAGCCACACCATGCTCGTCCCCAAATGGCTGTCACCCAAGCAAGGCCTATGGTTAACGTGGCAAGAACAAAAAAGATCAATGGGCTATCGTGGGCCCAAAAGGTAAGGCCAAAGAGGGCAAACTGCCGATCAGGAATATTAATGAGAACGGCTTGGTGTCCTCCCACTTTTATCCATGGCAGCACCAGAAAAATCACCATGAGTATAAAGTGAAGTATGCGTCTGCGGTTATGCCACAGTCCACGCACTTTGGCTGGATAAATAAAAATACGATCACCCCACTGATCAAGTGAAGCCAGAGATTCTTCGGGCAGGTTCTGTGGCAGTCGGCGCTCTTTCAGGCGGTCATCATCATTATTGCTCATTCGTAAAGAGTTCCTTCAGCACCTTTGGCATTGGGAGGGTTGGAGCCTTGAAGAGAGTGAATGTAAGCGGCTACGTTTTTGATCAGATTATCAGGGATGAGTCCCTTCCATGCAGGCATTCCCTTCTCGACAACTCCATGAACTACAATTTTATGCATTCCTACCAATGTCCCATCGGTGTTCTTCCAGTACTTGTCAGTCAGGTTAGGGCCAATCAGCCCTTCACCGGCATTTCCATGGCAGGCTGCACATTTGGCCATGTACTCAGCCTGCCCTTTTGTCACTGCGTCAGAGTTCTGAACGAGAGCAGCTAAGGCTTCTTCAGTTACCTGTGGAGCATCTGCTGCAGCTTTGTTTCTAAGGCTTTCGATTTGAGCCATGTCTTTTTCTAACTCTTGGGAGAGGGTTGGCCCAGCTCCACTGAGATCATAATGGATCCAATAAATAATTCCAAAAATGATGGTTATAAAAAATGTTGTTAGCCACCAGCCGGGGAGCGGGTAGTCCAGTTCTCGAATGCCATCATATTCGTGGTTGAGCAAAAGGGGATCGCTAGGTGTGGTTTTATTATCGTCATTCATGATTCCACCTCGTTGTCAGAGTTCAAGGGCATGCGAGCCATTTGGTCAAAAAACTTTTTATTGTGTTTGTTATAGGCAAAGTAAATAAAACCTATGAAAGTCAGCATAAATAGGATCATTGCAAAACTGCTGAGGTCTCCATATTGAAATGCGGAGAGGGCTTCTTGTTTCATTATTTTTTTCCTTTCTGTCCGAGCGCCTGGAGGTAGGCAATCAATGCAGTGATCTGTGTGCGTTCCAAATTCTCAGGAACAGACCCACCCGCAGCTTGAATTTCTTTTGTTAGCTCTGCTGCTAGAGTTATGGCTTCTTCTTCAGCAATCTTGTCGGCATTGGCAACAGTTTCATCACCATAGGGAACCCCCAGAGATTGCATCACAGAGAACTTTCTTCTTAGAGAGTAGAAGTCTATTTTTTTCTTTTCTAACCAAGGGTACCTAGGCATCAATGATGCCTCTACAAGGTCTCGCGGGTTGTTCATATGGCGCAGGTGCCATAGGTGGGGGTATTTACCACCCACTCGTGCCAAGTCTGGACCAGTTCTTTTGGACCCCCACTGAAAGGGGCGGTTGTATATGGACTCTTCGATTGTGGAAGCTTCTCCAAAGCGAATCACATCAAAAGGGAGTTTGCGGATCATCTGAGAGTGACACACATAACAGCCTTCTTTGACATAAATATCGCGTCCGGCTTGCTCTAAAGGAGTCCAGGGTTCAACCATGGCATTTTTATCAATATACTTGTGAAGCGATAGAGTTGGGTAAATCTCAATGACTGAACCCACAGCAATGGCTAGAAAAGAGAGTATACTGAAGGTGATAACCATACCTTCGAGCTTTCGGTGTCCCCCATCACCCGTATGACGACCATCTTTAGGGTGTACAGGGGCTGTGACCGCTTCAGCTTTTTCTTCCGCTGGGGCTGATTGGATGGTCATGTATACGTTGTAAAGCATGATCAAAAAGCCAGCAATGAATAACAAGCCTCCGGCGGCTCTCACCCAGTAAAGGGGTACGATTTCAGTCACTGTCTGAACAAAGTCAGGATAAATTAATTGCCCTTTGTCATTAATAGCTTGCCACATTAGCCCTTGGGTCAATCCAGAAGCCATCATGGAGATGTAATAAAGCAGAATGCCCGTCAATCCAATCCAAAAGTGAGTTGTAGCCAGTTTCATGCTATAGAGTTTTGTATTCCATAGTTTGGGAATTAAAAAATAAAGCATTCCAAACGTTAGAAAACCATTCCAGCCCAGGGCTCCTCCATGTACGTGACCAATGATCCAATCCGTGTAGTGGGCCAAAGAGCTGACAGACTTGATAGAGAGTAGGGGTCCTTCAAATGTACTCATTCCATAAAAGGTAACAGCTGTAATGAGAAACTTGACGATGGGGTCTGTGCGGAGCAAGTGCCATGCACCTCTCAGGGTGAGAAGTCCGTTAATCATTCCCCCCCAGCTTGGAGCCCACAACATTAGAGAGAACACCATTCCCAGTGTTTGAGCCCAGTCAGGAAGAGCGGTGTTTAGTAAATGGTGAGGGCCAGCCCAGATGTAAATAAATACAAGTGCCCAGAAGTGAATAATAGAGAGTCGATAGGAGTAAATGGGCCGACCTGAAGCTTTGGGGACGTAGTAATACATGAGCCCTAGAAATGGTGTGGTTAAAAAGAAAGCCACTGCATTGTGACCGTACCACCACTGAACAAGAGCATCTTGAATGCCCGCCCAAACAGGGTAGCTTTGCATCATTCCCACAGGAACTTCCAGAGAGTTGAAGATATGCAGAACCGCTACTGTTATGATAGTAGCAATATAAAACCAAATAGCCACATACATGTGTTTTTCACGTCGTCGAATAAGAGTTCCAAAAAAGTTGACAGCAAAAATCACCCAAACAACAGTGATGGCAATATCGATAGGCCATTCAAGTTCGGCATACTCTTTACTTTGGCTAAACCCAAGAGGGAGCGAGATTGCAGCAGCTAGAATAATAGCTTGCCAACCCCAAAAATGGGCCCAACTGAGCGTATCGTTGAACATTCGAGTTTTCAGTAGCCTTTGACTGGAATGATAAATGCCAGCGAAAATGGCATTCCCTGCAAAGGCAAAGATGGCGGCATTGGTATGAAGGGGACGAATCCTTCCAAAGGTCAGCCACTCAAGGTTGAAGTTAAAAGGCCAATAAGCGAGTTGTAGGGCTGCCAGCAGGCCTACGATAAATGCTACTAGGCCAAAAACAAGTGTGGCAAGGGTGAACGCTTTGACAATTTTATCGTCGTAGGTTTCGTTCAGGAGCGGCCCTCCAGTTGCTTCAGACATGTGTTCCTCCGTTGTTTCTACTAGAAGTGAACGATCGTTCACCCCTTACTTTTTTGTCATCATCTATTAACATCCGGTGCGCGGGGGTCACCAGATCTTCAAACTGTCCTTTACGGGCCGCCCAAATAAAGGCGGTTAGAAAAAAGCCTCCCAAAAGCACAGCGGCAGGGATCAGAATATATAGGATACTCATGAGACGATCACCTGCGAAAACTTCCTTTGTTTATTGGTTATACCTCTATTGTTTTTTGTCTTTTTGGATTTGTCCAGTGTTCGAAGCCTTGAAGTTCCCCAAACAGTCGAAGTCATTACTGTCAGAGATGACAAAGGCATCAAAATAGCTGCAACAAGTGGGTTTACATAGCCCATCAGAGCTAGAATACCAAAGCTGATGTTATAGGTAACACTAATGAAGAGATTTCTTTTAATGACTTTTCTTGTTTCTTTAGCGAGAAGTAGTAGGTCAGGAATAAGTTGCACACCGGCATGGGTGAGGTAAATATCTGAGGCCGCCAGTGAGTTTTTCATGCTGCCGTGAACAGAGATTCCCACATCGGCGGCAGCCAAGGCCACAGAGTCATTGACGCCATCCCCGACCATCATTGTGTGAGAAAGGCTACTAATCACCTGTTGTTTTTGCTCAGGTGAACAAGAGGAGTAAACCCGAGATTCAGAAATCTTTAACGCTTGCGCTACATGTTGGCTAGGGGCAGAGAGGTCCCCCGTCAATAGGTGAACAGAAAACCCCATTCTTTCTAGGCTCTGGCAAGTCTCTCGACTGGACTCGCGTATTTCATCAGCAAATTGGAATTGGGCGATGAGTTTTTCGTCTTTGTAAAAGTCTACGGATGTTCCGTAGTTATTAAGATTTTGAGTGGTAGATTTTCGAGCAGAGTATTGATGGCCCTCCACTTCACCTCTGAGGCCCCCTGATTTGAGTGGATGGCTTGCATGCACTTTAGGCAGGTGCTGTGGGGAGATTTTATCTTGAAAGTACTCCACGAGACAATAGGCCACAGGGTGGTGAGAGAGTGATTCCAGAGCTACAAGGGCTTTTTCATCGTTTTGAGTCATCAAATTTTGGCCAATGGAAGTGAGTTGTAGCTGCCCTGTAGTGAGAGTTCCTGTTTTGTCAAAAACGATATTTTTTACTTGAAACAAAGCTTCTAGAACAGCGGCATTTTTTATGATAGCTCCCAACTTTGCAGATCTCATCAGGGCGAGGCTTTGGGCGAACGGTGTGGCTAAGGCCAGCGCACAGGGGCAGGCCAGTATGATGAGGGCCAGAGATCTTCGAATGGCCTCTTCAGAATCCACCCATATGTAAGAAGTCAAAAATACAGCGCTTATTGTCAGAATCGCCATGGTGAAGTACTTGGCGACTTGGTCTGTCAGAGTAAGAAGTGGGGTTTTACTCATGAGCTCTTTTTCCATTTGCTGAAAAACCTGTCCCATTCGAGTGGCATCACCCGTTTTTTGCACCTGCATAGAAACAGGATCTGATATCCAAAGAGTGCCAGCAAAAACACTTTGTCTGGGCCCTACTTTTTCTGGCAAAGACTCTCCGGTGAGCACAGAGGAGTTCAAAAAACCACCCTCGCTGAGAAGCTGACCATCTGCTGGAAGCTGTTTGCCAGGCACCAATTGTACTATGTCTCCTGCCTGTAATTCCTCTATAGGTCGACTTTTCCAACCTGTGGGTGTCTTGACAAGAGCTTGAGATGTACTCAAGAAAGACTGCAGGTATTTGGGGTTGAGAAATTTCTTTTGCAGTTCAGAGAGAAAATGTCGACTGGAGAGGAGAAGGAAGACCAGCACTGCCAGAGAATCAAAGTAGATATCTCCGCGAGTAAAAACCAGATGATAAAAACTCAAAAGAGTTCCTCCGATAAGAGCCATCACAATGGGAAGGTCAATGGAGATCTGACGTTGAGAAAGGTCTGACCAAGCCACTTTATAAAACGGAAGAGCACTGTAAAAGAATACAGGTAAAAACAAAAGGGCTGAAACCCACTCAAAGTAGTTGCGAAACTCCGATTGGTCTGCACCCGAGTAGAGGGAGACAGAGAGCAACATGATATTGCCCGCGGCCACTCCAGCCACTCCTATTTTATAGAGGCTTCTGCGGCTCGCCTGTTTTTGAGCTTGCTCTTGGTCTTGGTCCACTTTGAGGGGAGTGGTTGGAAAGCCTAAATTTTCAACAGTTTTGGCTAATTCAGGCAGAGAGGCTTTACTAGAAACCTGAAAATTTAAAATGGATCGCCCCATATCCATGCGCACATTCTGAACTTCAGGGTGGTCCCAAAAGGCAGATTCGATTTTTTGTAAGCAATGACTGCATTTGACCCCCTCCACAAAACAGCGAAAATGGCCTTTTGGAGCATAGGTTTCACGGGCCGTGTGGCCGCTGAGAAACTGAAAGTCTTTAGAGGATATTTGGTTCATTCCCACCACCCTACCGGATTATTTTAAAAAAGGGCATCAATTCAAAGGAGTGTGCAGGGAGTGTGCCGTACTAAAAGTTAACTTATGGGAGGTTGAATGGAGATTCGGGACATTCTGACACATTGAGAGTTGTCAAAGGGTCCCAATCTCTCTTTGCTTCTTACTCCAATTGGGGATATCTACAAATTCTCAAACAGCTTCTGAGTTGAGATTGGGTGATATTATGGTGAGTAAAGGTAAGATTCTGGTGATTGACGATGACCAGGAAATGAAAAGTCTAATGCAGGATTTTCTCCAGGGACAAGGCTATGAGGTTCAGGCCTTTTCTTTGGGAACAGAGGCCTTTGAGTTGATCAAAGAGACTTTGGATCAACAAGGGGATTGGCCGGAGCTGGACCTAGTTGTCTCTGATGTGCAAATGCCTGAGATGGATGGGATGGAGCTGACTCAGAGGTTGCATCGGATGCTTCCCGATGTTCCTGTGATATTGGTCACAGCATTTGGAAGTATCGACTCAGCGATTGAAGCCACTCGTCAAGGAGCCCACGACTATGTCGTTAAACCCTTTCAGTTGAAAGAACTCGGAGTTCGGGTAGAAAAGGCCGTACAACTCAGGCAACTCAAGAAGGAAAATACCTTATTGCGGCGGGAAGTTAAAAAAAATTGGACCTATGCTCAAATCATAGGCAAATCTCGGGCCATGAAAAATGTCTTTGATATGATTGATCGAGTGGCCTCAGCTACGGCCAATGTTTTGATTCAGGGAGAAAGTGGAACTGGAAAAGAGCTTGTGGCAAGAGCCATCCATGAGCAGGGGGGGCGGAGGCAGGGGCCTTTTGTGGCCATTAATTGTACAGCTATTCCCGATACGCTGTTGGAATCAGAGCTTTTTGGACATGCTAAAGGTGCTTTTACTGGAGCTATTGCTAAAAAGAAAGGCTTATTTGAAGAGGCTCATGGAGGGACTCTTTTTCTGGATGAAATTGGAGACCTGGACCTGTCTCTTCAAGCCAAATTACTTCGGGTGATCCAGGAGAAACGTATTAAGCCTGTGGGCGATAATGAGTATAAAGACATAGATGTCAGAATTATTTCCGCCACTCATAAAGACCTACAAAAAGCTGTTAAAGAGGATCTTTTTCGGGAGGACTTATTCTATCGTCTAAGTGTGATTCCTATTGTTATTCCTCCTTTGAGGTATCGACGCGAAGATATTCCTCTTTTGGCTCAATTTTTTATAGATAAATATGCTGCTAGCAATAAGTCTTCCGTACGTGGCTTTACTAAGGCTGCCATGGGTAAGATGATGTCGGCTCCCTGGGATGGCAATGTTCGAGAGCTAGAAAACATTATGGAACGAGTTGTGGTATTAACTGACAGAGACTTAGTGGAGGTCGAAGACCTGCCCCTTCAGGAGACTGCGGACAGTGAAGGGTTTTTTGCCAATACGAATGTGGATCTTCCCACATTAGAGCAGTTAGAAAAACGTTATATGAAACATGTATTGGACCGAGTTGGCGGTAAAAAAGAAAAGGCCGCTCAAATTTTAGGTATTAATCGTCGCACTCTTTATCGCAAAGAGCGAGAGTATGGGTTTGTGGTCGATGAGGTTGGAGATACTATATCGGGGCCTGCAGAACAATAGTCATACAGGTACCAACCCCCTCAGAAGATTCCACTTGAATATGTCCACCCAGTTCTTCGACAATTCGGTAAACAATGGCCAGGCCCAGCCCTGTTCCCTCAGAAGTGGGCTTAGTGGTAAAAAATGGATGAAAGATTTTATCAATCACACCCGAAGGGATTCCTCCACCTGTGTCATGAACCATCAGGTATACATTTTTTGCTGAGGATTGGCAGGAGACACGAATGGACCTTTCGCTGTCGGGAACCTTTTCAGCATGGGAAATAATTGCATGAGTGGAGTTAACTAATAAGTTGATCAGTACTTGTTCCAGTTTATTACAATCAGCGAGAGCTTGGGATTCTTTAGGGATTTCGTTGTTAAATTGAATTTTATGTTTGCGAAAACGCTGTACAAGAAGTTCTTCAACCTCAGATGCCATCATGTAAAGGTTGACATTGACCAGTGGTTCACTGGAGGTTTTCCGACTGAGTCGTAATAGGGAGGAGATCAATGTGGAGATTCGATCTGCTTGTTTAATAATAATTTCTAAACTTTTTTGTAGAGGAGAGGACTCGTCCATTTGCATTTGCATCATTTCTGCTCGCCCTCGGATGACTCCCACGGGAGTTCCTATTTCATGGGCCAGCCCACTCGTCAGTTCACCAATGGTCGCCAGTCGATCTTGTTGGGCCACCTGGTCTTCAAGAGTTTTTTGGCGCCTTAAGTCCAGAGCCAAGCCCATGTATCCAAGAATATCGCCATTGTCTGCCCGGTAGGGGGTGATATTCAAAAGAACAGGAATTTCCTCACCGTTTTTAGCTAGATTGATCAATTCGCCGCGCCAGGACCCTTTCTCAGGGTCCAAAATTTTTTTCCACATTTTCTGATAAAAGTCTTGAGTCTGATATTGAGAGCGTAGGAGGCGAGGGGTTTGTCCCAGAGCTTCTTTTATTGAGTAGCCATAGGTTTTGCACCAGGATTCATTGACGTAAATCAGCTCAGCCTTTTTATTGGTGATCATGATGGGCTCATAGCAGTCTTGCACACACTTAAAAAATACACCGTCTGTTTTATTTAAAAAGTGAGCTGGTGAGGTCACAAAAATTCCTTATATCCACCGTCAGATAGTTTTTTGGCACATATTGTGCTTCTTAGAGCGTATGAGATTAGCCTGGATGATCTTTGAAGTCTATTTTCAGGTTTTTCCACTGCATCATTGGGACAGAATGTCCCTCGCAGGCAGTCAAACAGTCCCGTTGGGTTGAAGTGAGGGGGGTATGCATAACAATCGACTTTTTATCATAGATGATGATGAGGCCATGCTGACCCTACTGGTTGAATTTTTTGATTCCCAGGGGTTTGATGTGAGAGAGTTTCGATCTGCTCAGGCAGCGGTGGAGGCTTTGCAGAATGTGCCCGAGCAGGTGGTTCATGCAGTGATTTCTGATATTAATATGCCTTTGATGAGCGGTATAGAATTCATTGAGTGGATGAGAGGTAAGATTCATGTACCAGTGATTTTAATTTCTGCCTTTGGCAGTGCCGAGTTGGAAAAACAGGCTTTAGAAGCCGGGGCCCGGTTTTTTATGAAAAAACCCTTTGCATTATCTGCTCTGAAGAAAGCCGTGGAAACGGTGGTCAAGGCGTCATGAGTCTTTCCCCTGGGGGAACAGTTCTGGGGCTTTTTTTAGCTATGGTTGGCTGCACCCAGCTGTCAAAACCATTGCCCATTAAGTTGGTGACTCGAGTTCAGAAGCATATGGGGACTCTCATTGAAATTCGTGTGCCCAAATCTGGGCTGTTGGCTTCGGAGGAGGCTTTTCAAGTTTTTGCAGATCTGGATCAGAAGCTCTCCACTTTTAAAAGGGATTCTGAGATCTCCCTTTTGAATAGAGGGAAGAGCCTCATTCTTTCTCCTGAAACCAAAGAAGTTCTTCAGATTTCCGAAGTTATGAAGCAAAGGTCAGGTGGTTTTTTTGATATTCAAAAAGGCAATGTTGGTGGTCCAAGGGATTTGGGAGGCGTTGGGAAAGGTTTTGCCGTAGACAAGGCCCGAAAAATTTTAAAACGAGCAGGTGTTCACTACGGTTTGGTTGCTGCAAGTGGCGATATATTTTGTTTTCACGCTTGTAAGGTGGCTATCCGGGACCCCAGGCTCAAGACCCAAAAACCACTGATGCAGGGGATTTTAAAATCTGGAGGCTGGGCAATTTCTACAAGTGGTCGAGACTGGAGGGATCATATTGTTACGCCCGGAACACATGAAAAACCCAATCATTGGATGAGTGTGACGTTGATCTCGCAGGCCATGTCCAACGCTGAACTGGATGCCTGGGCGACGGCACTGTTTGCTATGCCAGAGAATAGAGCATTGAAGGTTTTGAATTCATTGGATCATGTACATTACTACATTGTGACCTCCGAGGAACTCATTTTGAAGAGTTCCCATTGGAGGGAGCAGTTTTTGGAGGGGGCTTAAACCGGATAGCATAAGGGGGCTTGTTCTGGGTTGTTTTTTCTTCAATTCAGTATTGGCTTTTTTCAAAAAGAGGGCTCTCAAGCCCTCTTTTTTTACGTCTTCGTACAGCTTGTGGTAGCTTGAGAATCTCAAGATTCATGTCATTCCTGATAAGGAATAAAGAGAGGGAGTTTATGAGACCTAAAGGTGAAACGAGCCGGTTCGGTTTTATTTTAGTATTAATAGTTTTACTTGTGGGGGTGACGGCAACAGCAACAGGAGCTTTGGCATCTCCTCAGGATCAACGTCGTTATGAACTTGTCAAATGCACATCGGAGCGTGTTGGTACAGTCTGGTTGTCGTTTGGGCATCTCATTCGTAGTGGTGGTCACGAACTAGAGACTTTCACTACAGAGTTAGTTTACTTTGGTAATGACGGCCATGTTCACCGGAAAGTTTGGATGGATTACCGTGAGGCATTGAAGGATGTTGATGTTCGGGCTCGTCAAAGTGGGTTGGGTGTGGATTTTCAGACATCCTATGGAGAGCGGCACTCCTTAACAATTCTTCAGTACTCAGATGTGGCAACCGCTTTTGTGGGTAATTGGTCAGTCAAAGGCATTCGACAGATGAATGATCAGGTGGGTTGTACGGTCCATTAGAGCCCTATTTATTGGCACCTCGCTTGCAAAAAATCTTTGCTATAGTGTGAATAGTCCAAGTGCAAGCGACGAGGAGCCAAAGTGACAAAATTTGACGAAATTGTAAAAAGACTGATCCTTCTGACTCTGTCCATTTTTGGGAGTTTTTCGTTGGCTGATGTGGATAGGGTCCACTGGGTGGAGTCTACATATGAGAGACTGCCTCACCTTTTGAGGGCAGCAAAGACATCCGGCTCTATTGAAGATAAAGAAGTCTTGGAATTTCTGAAAGTTATAGAATCCTTTTATAGTGCTGAAAAAAAACCACCTTTAGTCTTTGTTGATGATTCTAATAAGTTTATCATCCATCCGGGGGAAAAACCCCGATTGATGAGGGCTCCAGAGGGTTATGAAACAGAAATTTTTGTGAACGAGGAGTTACTTTCTAGTGATAACTTAGATGTCAGTTTACTTCAGTTGATCAAGTTTTTTTTGCATGAGTTGGGTCATAAAACAGAATTGGCTGACGTTGAAACCAGAGATCGCTGGGCACAGCAAATTGAAGATTATTTCTTTCCGTATTTTTTTCGAGTCAACAATGACAGCGGATCCATGGTTGAGATGCTGAGCCTTCCCAAAGATCAAATACAAAGGCCTTTTTCAGAACAACCATTTATGATTCAACCCACATTTTTGATTTTTGTCCACGATGCTCAATCCGTTAGAGATTTGACAGGCGATGTTCAGGGCAAGGTCACTGAAAAAAGCATGCTGATCAGAAACTTATCCAGTGATCTGAACCTGGCTCTTTCAGAAATGGCTAACGTGGTCAAGGATGCTTTTGCTAACGAACTCGCACCTTTTATGGATCAAATTATAGGGGGACTTGCAAAAGCTGTTGGAATAGAAATGGGTGATGGCATGCAGGCTGCTTTTGAGAAGTTTGATGGCCGCTATCAACACCTTTCGGCTTTGGGAATTCATAAGGTCTCCCATTTTGATAAGACGATCATACTTGAAGGGCATTTGGACTTCTTTCATAGTCATGCTAATACCACTTCCATGGGATTGAAAGGGCTTCCCTTCGCCCAGGAGCAGACTCAGCCTTTGCGTGTGATGATTTCTCTGACAGATATCGAGCCGCAATTTCAGGTGCAAGCCTCTTTAGAGTTGGATACCTCCCAAGTAGCCAAGGTGAAGTCCGTTCGCAGAAGTAATAGCAAAGTGGTGTATCTGGAGGTGGAGCTAGAATGGCCTGAACAGCCTTATAGTACCGAGCTTGTCTTGAACTTTGACAGAGGTTCTGTGCGGGTAAAAAGCACAGGCCTGACAGCACTTGGAAGTGATCGCTATAAAATAAAATTTGAACTTTCAGACCCCTCAGCTTCTTTGGGGGAGCAAACTTACTCTGTAGTTGTTGATGACCAGAAAGTGATTCCCCTGGAGCATGAAGTAGAACTTGGATCTGGGCCCCCTTCCTCCAGAGCCGGTGAGGTGCTTAACGTTGATGGCAGCAGTTTTGGGGTTTGGGGATACCGGGGAGCGACACTGTCAAAGGAAGGAACTTTTTCTCATCTAGAATCACCCATTCTTTCGCCCTATCAGATTTCCAATGAAAAGCAGTTTGTTATTGTGCCACAGCAGTTCTGGGTGGAATTTGAAGTTGAAGAGGGAGCTGAAGTGGCCGGTGCTGAACTCTATGTGAATGTTGAGCAGTATATTCTGGACATAAGAGAGAAGAACAAAGAAGGAGAACTCACAGGAAAGCTAATGAACTCCTTTGAGGTTTGGGAAACCGTAGGGGCAAAATCAAAACGTCAGCGCTACACTGACGCAGGAACTGTGATAGAATCAAAAGTCATTAAAATGTCGTTGAATCTGCTATTAGAACACATGGTGATCTCTCCGGGGAGCCAACCTGGTCTACAAAAGGTGAGGATCCCGACGGCGACACCTATTCCTCATATTCGAGATCTGCGAGAGAGCTGGGAGGCGCATAGGCTTCCAGCTTTCAACCCCCACAACCTACTTATCACAACTATGGATGGTCGTAGTTATGTTCATAACTTTCGGCCGGAAATTGATCCTACGGAGTTTACAGAAACTCATCCCCTGTGCTTGGGACTGATGAGTAAAAAGCACGACTCATCAAAGAGTACGGACTCCAAATAACACAGCTGTCCACTCTTTTGTTGATTTTCTTTGCTGAATTTGCACTTGCCCTTTGTATGTCAGCTGCTCACATTGCCAGTAGGCTGTCAGGAAAAAGGCAGATCTTTTTACTGACATATCCGTGGTATTTATCAGTTCAAAATCTGTTTTTGTACAGTGAGTTGTTGGCCAAATCAGGTTTTCAGTGTCCAAAAACTCATTGCCATCCTGGATTCCAGACACTAGGCCTGTGGGGTTTTCAAAATAAAGGAGTCTTGAGCGACCATTCCTGAAAACCTGGAACTCCCAGTTGGACTTAGGGAAAAGGCGATTCACTGCGGTGGTCATCAGAGAGGTGACAGCAGCCTTTGAGGGAATACTAAGGAGGGCGTATGCGATCACTTGATCGATGTAAAAACCCCTGTCATTGATCAAGTGCAGGTTTAAAACCACCTCTTGTTTTACAAAGTCCAGATGAAATATTTCTGAAAAGCCGCTTCCAAAGTTTAAAGTCCACTGGGTGATGTTAGAAGAAGACAGAAGGTCTTTGAGTTTTGATTGTGTTAAAGGATCCAGCAGTTTTTGGCTTTCGGAGGCTGAAACCAGTTGTAGAATTTCTGCAATGGCAGAAAACTGAGTTAGAGCTCTCATTTCTGTGTCTCCACCACCGTTACCAATCACCCGCACATTGGCGAAGGCACTACCGGAAAATACAAAACACAATATCAAAATTTTAAACTTCATTGGGGTCCTCCACAGGAAACACCTGTAATGTGATGGTTTGAACAGAGAGTTTGTCTTTATCGAGTTCAGTTTTTGAGAATTCGGCCGCTGTTTCAAGGATCTTCTTTTTCAGCTCTTCGTGAAAAGAAGCTATTTGATTTTTGGGAATAGAAACAAACAGGCTTTGGCTTTCCCGCTGTTTCATATCAAATTTTTCAAGGGCCATTTGTGACAGCTTAAGAATCTGATTATGGGATTTTCTGATGGCTTCACTGGGAATGGTGTTTCCCGCCAGGCTGTAGTCATTTGTGGGCTCATAGCCCCTATCTACGGGCCTCAAAAGTTGAAGGTCCACTAGGGAGTCAATGGATTCTTCAATAGTTTTGTTATCCAATCCTGTTTTTTGGGCGAGTTCGTCAGCAGACCAGCCGGGGTGAGCCCCAAAAAATGCGAGAATGGCAAAATAATGCCAGTCGGAAATCGTCCGATAGACCTTTTCTTGAATGGCTCCATGAGAGCTTTCCAGGCGCTGGCAGATTCTGAAAATAGCAGCATCACGATCTTTTTTTAATTTGGAATGGGCCGTGAGTAAATCGCACCAGTGATAGCGATGTTCTCCTTGCAGTTTTAACTTGTCGGCCAGGTTTTCTGCTTTGTCATGAGACAGTTTGGATTTGCCAGATAAAAACTCTGAAAGATGAGAGGGCGATAGTCCCAAGTCCCTGGCAAAGGCTCGAATGGAATAGCTACCATTGCGCTTCTTTCGGGCTCGAAATTCGGCCTGAACATACGAGATGGGTTCTTTTGGGAAAATCTGTTCCATAATGCTCATGCAATCTATTGCTTCCTTGTGGAGCTGTCCATGGGGTCCACAGGTTTCTTCTAAAAAAGGAACCGGCGTGGACCCATGGGAATAGCAATTACATGGACTTGGAGAGCTTTTTTTGACACTTGTAGCTGATATGCCACTCTTTGACCTGCATAGTGGTCGATGATGTGGAAGCGTCTGTACCCCCTGCGTCACCACTCACAAGAGGAAGTCCAAACAGACTTCCCACCTGAGTTTCTGTGGAGTTGCGATTGGAGGTTTTTTGCTTGGAATTGGTGGTCGTTCCTACGGCCACCTCACCTTCGGATTGAACCTCTGGAGCGAGTGGTGCGCAGTTTTTGCTCATCAGGGTTTGTGCCTTGGCACGGTCCTCATCCCGGTACTCCGTTGGGATAGAGATAATCCCTTGTTTTCTGGGCTTCAAGGACACATTTCTTGCTTTTCCTTGATAGGGCACAGTTTGACAGCCAGTTATGGACAGTAAAGCAAAGGCAAATAGGATTTGGTATTTCATTTTCCCCCCATTCCATTAAATTTGATGTTGATTCCGATTTGGATGAAATCCTTTCAAAAACTTTAATCACGAGGCCTGTCAGCTTGTAAAGACAAGCCCTCAGGGAAGTGTTCGCTGGTGTTCGGAAAAAATATTCAGTGACTGACTCTACGCATATGGAAACCATATGAGAGCATGCTAGCAGCACTGATAAGATGCCATAAAACGTGTCCATGGAGGAATAAATTCTCAGGCTCACAGTAGATACGTTGAATATCCATAATGGCAAAGGTCTGTGCCAAGGCGAGCAACAGTGCAGACAGAATAAAAAATAAATAGTTTTTTAACACTCCCTGTTTCCAGCCAGAGGCCAGATCTAGAGTCAGCACTGGTAGGATACCCATGGCCACAATGGGTTGAATGGGCCAGTCGACAATATCAAAAATCATAAAAGCTACGGTATGTAAGGAAAAATAAAACCACAGGAGTGTTAAAAATGAGGCCTCAGGCTTTCCTTGGAACCTGCGGGTATTAAAGGCCAAAAGATAGCTAGTGACCAGAAACATCCCTAGAAAATCGATATATTGGGTGAGGTAATTGTTCGTGGCGTGATAGAAAAAAGAGACAGCCCCCATAAACAGCACACACCAGGAAAAGTTTTGGATCACTTTTAAACGAAATCTTTGAATCAGAATCACAAAAGTCAGGGCAAAGGCCAGGTTGCTCCAGGCGTTGGCAGGTTCGTTGATATAAGAGCAGATAGTGGGCTCACACCAGTTGACGTTGGGGGGACCATAGCTTTTCTGAGCTTCATACCAAGGGCAGCCGAGTTCAATGGTGTACTCGCGATGAGTGTTGTAGGGAGCTGAATCCATCAAGTCATCAGTATCAGTTGTGAAGGCCTTTGTCGTCAAAAACTTTGACAGTTGTCAAGCGAGGAGCGTCTCAGGGGGATTTGAAGGAGATCTTGAGTGGTCCTATCGTTGCAGTTTGAGAATACTACGATATTGAAATCATCGGAGGAGGGATAATGTTGGCTTCTTTTATAGGTCAGGGAATGGCCCTGATTGTAGTTGGGTGTCTTTGCTTACCGGCTTTTGGGGCGAGTCATTCTGGAAAGTCAAACAACTCTGTTGAGACACACCTTTCTCGGCAGAATAAAACAATGAATACAATCTACCAGTTGGGAAAACCTACAGGAAGAGCCGCTTATTTTTTAGGACGGCAGCCGTGGTTGACTTACTGGAGAAGCCGTCCCGTAAATAGGTCGGATGTTCGGTTCGGTCATTATTTAATGCAAGTTTATTCTATGTACTGTGACTTGAAGGGTCTTAAAAACCAATGCTTAAGCAATGGCCTTAAAGTCTTTTTTAAGATATCTGGTCACTCGCGTTCAAGATCCAGTCTTTACGTCAAAGTGAATGGGCGCACCAAAGTCAGTAACTCGTTTCAGGAGATTCGTTCATTTTTATTTGGAGAGTTCGAACGTTATGGAGGTCGTACTTTGATCACAACGGTTCTGAGAGATAAAATTCAACCATCTCCTAGAACGGTGCTAAGAACTCGGTTTTTGGTGCATTTACGTTCTAATGGCTCTGGAAATGCTCAGTGGAAAGGCCATGGGTTTCGCAGAGCTATGCTCCGTCAGTCAGAGGCGGCTCTCGGAAAGATGTTTCATATTTGGCAGAAAGGGTCACAGAATATTAAAAACAACCCTTTGTATAATAGAAGTCAACGTCAGCTCCTGAATACCTATCAAGGGCTCAGAGCTTCACATGCTATTACTGCAGCTATTTCTCGTCCCTCAGCCAATGACTCCGGAGGGGTCGCATGGAATAATCGTCCTCAGCGTCCTTTTGTAATGAAGTCGTGTAAGGCTATGCATAAGAGAAATTACTCACAAGCTATGGATGCTCGCTGTACGGCTCGCGGAATTTATTTGCATGAAATGGCTCACGTGTTTGGTCTTCATCACTGTAAAACTCATCCCGATAAACAATCTTCTCTTTGTACAGAAAACTTTTGGAAGCGTCGTGATGGTCGGAGGTGGTTGAGAAATCAGATTGCTAACAAAACTCGTGCCCTGTCGGTGTCCTATGCATATTAAGTCGAATAAGCTAGTGAATGTATCTGTTTGTTTTTTGATCTTTTTGATACTTGGATTTATTATCTGGGAAAAAAGAAGGCTTGACCTCGAACCAAAGAGTTCTCAGGCTTTAGCCAGCAGTAAATCAGCTGAAGAGATCGGGACCAAAGATTTTGTAACCCCTCATAATAGTGAAGATAGTACGCCTTCTAAAATATTAAAGGTGAAAAAGAAAAATAAGGATCACTTTGAACAGGCTCATAATCATAATGACTGTTTAAAGGCGATAGAGGAGGCCATGCAGAATGGAGCCATGGAATTTGAGGCTCCTGAAATATCAGAGCAGGAAAAGTTTGACTTTCTTTTGGAAAATCCTGAAGTCGAGGCGGCCCTTGAGCACTATGAAGAGTATATCATTGATGAAAATGGAAACCAGGTCCGCAGAGAGGACCTAGAGGCAGATTTTGAATGGGAGTTGGAGCAACTGCAAGCCCAGGGTGAAGCTGTAGGAGCTATCGAAAACTGAAAAATTCAAACCTCTTTTCCAGCAATCAGTCTTTGCAGGTTTGCAGAATCCAAAAAAGTTGTAATGATGCCGAGTTTACGACGAGTGTCGCTTAGAGTAAATCCGAGCCACTGCCAAATCTTTGAAATTACAGGATTTCAAAATCGGCTCCAACTTTTTATTCGTCAACTTTCGTTCCCGGGATTATTCCTCATCATTCTCTCAATGGGATTTCTAGGAAGCTGGAATATGACCCAACTAAGCGTCCCCCGGAGGATTGGACACAAACAGGTTTAGCCCTTACTGATGGTGGGACAATGGCTGAACATTGCAAGGATGAAATATCCGATCTTGTTGGCAGAGTAAATGTTGCTCGGCTCAACGCAAAGAGAAAGCAATGTGAGCCTTCCACATTTCATTTCGGAGAAGGAAGGTTATCAGAATACCAAACCCTCGCTGATGGGTTGTCAGACAATCAAAGTTGGGACTATTACAAGGTAAAAAGAGCAATTGGGAGCTTAGAGCATCAGTTGGACGATTTGAATAGCTGCCGACGACCGAGGAATCAACCTTCTAGTAGTTCCGAAGCTGTCAGGTAACGCCATTAGAAATTTATTTCCTTCTTTTATCTACATAAAATGCTGAGATAAATACAAGTTGCACCATGAGTTCTTTTACGTTTTGTCCCATCTTCAAAACAAGAAGTTCTTCATGTAGCTGCCAATGGCAAATGTATCATGGTTTTTCAAATTTGGAATTTTACTCCGAGGTGGGCTTTTTGGGGCTACTAGAAAAAAAAGATCGCTCCTATGGGGATCTATGAGCCTAACAATGAAAATGGAGCAATGGTTTTGTGGTGGCGAGGCAAAGTGAATTTTTAAGAAAAACCATCGTCAAAAGGTTTTTATTTTTTCTTTGTTTAATAACGCAAACTTTTCTATGCATGGAAATGAGAAATTCTTAGTATGAAGCGACCTGACATATCTGTTCGATTATAAACTCTCACCGAAGCACAACCACCCACAATAAAAAACAAAATACCAAGACTCTTCATTTCTCGCTCAACCTATCAAGTAAACCTTTGTCATCAGGTGGTGGATTTTGAACCAGCAGGCACTGCAGGAATTACTGGAGGAGCTGTTGCCGGAGCGAATGGTGCACAACTAGGAATAGGCATATTTTTACCACCCCGATCTAGGTAACCTTTATATGCCAATCTGATGTGATTCTCAAAGTTTTCAATCACCTCTCTATAAATGGCGCTCTCCTTGTCAAGAGCGTCTTTACAGGTGGTATAATTTGGTACGTCTTGTCCGTACCCAGTTAATCTCATTTTGTCAGATGTTAGTGGAATTGAGGACTCTAAAACGTCAATTTCTTTAATCGAAGACCTGTAACCGCGGCGCTTAGACTCGGTTGTCTCCACACTAGTATAGTTGATCCTGGCAATGGCTTCACCATCTACAACTAAATATCTCTTAGGATCGTCATCCAACCTAATAAAATCTGCCATATGTTCTCGGACTGCCTCCGCTCTCATGTTGCCCGGAGGCATTGCTTCGTCCTCACTAAATGTTCCACGTGCTCTATTGAGAGGGTGTTTAACCTCACACCTCAATAATCTTTTGTCCCCAACTTTTAAATATACAGTTGATTGGTCTTTGGATGCCCCTGCCTTAGAAAAATAGGGAAAAATATTACCAGGGTCTCTGGGGTTTTCTATTTTTTGCAAGGCTGCAAAACAAATATCCCGATCTGATTTAGCATTGGAGATCAACGGCAACATAAAAGTCGTCAATATTGCAATTCTAATTTTTAAAGAAGATGTCATAAGTAAATCCCCTGTTCTTTTTCATATGGCTCATCGGTTTTTATTTAATCGAAGTTTATGCTAGGACAGAAAATAGACCATATATACTCATCCAAACTTCTGAAAAAAAACAAATGGCGTTTGAGGATGATCAAACCAAGATACAAGTCATAGTGGCATATAGCATAGTGTGAGGTCTCATAGTGATCCACCTCCCCAATGGCCTCGGGCCACAAAATGAATTAGGCCTAGGAATGAGTTCTTATAACTAAAACAATAACAAATAGTATTATTTTAGTAATTAAAATTGTAATTTAGATGTAATATATTGCGATTAATCTACCGAATAAGAATATAAAGTTATTGATTTTGTAGTTACCCTGTCTTAATTTGAGACCTTGAGGTGAGATATGGGCCAATCAGGACCAAAGAAGTTTAAAGGTAAAGAAGATATCATTCAGTTCCTAGTGAAAGTCAGCAACAAGTTAGGAATAGAGCGTGATGAGCTGGCAATTCGACTTGGAATTTCTAAGTCGGCCTTCTATGGGTACATCACCCGCCGTGAGATCCCCTCACGCTCGTATAAGAGGCTTGTGGAGTTATATGAAAGTGAAGACTCAAGAGAGGGGCCCAAAGCTCAACCAAGCGGCTCTGTCATGCTCTCAGAGGCCACTCTTGATGAACTCATACACGAGATAGAAAGCCGTGGTTGGCTTATTGATTTACGGCGAAGGGCTTCAGGTGAATAAGTGGAAAGGTTAGGTGTGGCTGAGTTTTTAAATGAGTTTCAAGTCTCTGAAAAAGAGCTGACCCGCCTTTGCCGAGAATTGGATGCTAAATCATTGTCTGTTTTTGGTTCGGCTTTGAATGATAATTTTATCAAAGGTAAAAGTGATCTTGATTTTTTAGTAGAATTCGACGTTTCTACATTTGATCTTTTCTTTAATTTTCGTGACCGCCTGAGCCGCTTATTTAAGTATGAAAAGGTTGATTTGATAACAGTGGGATCACTGAAAAATAACATTGTAAAAGAAGAAATATTTGCTTCTAGGAAAATACTTTATGCCGCTTAGCCAGATAAATCATAAAAACAAACTGATTTCTGAAAAGGCAAAAAAGAATCTAAAGCTTGGCGAAGGTCTTTTTAATTTTGCATACAAGGCTAAGTCATTTCAATTGAGAAAAAAGTATCCACAATGGGACGAAGAAAAAGTTCATCAGCGCACAATGGAGCTTATTGAAAGGGGTTGCTCTTAAATGATCCCTTTTATTGAAACCTTTCAACGGGCTGTCCGCAGACTTGAAGATGCAAATATTTCTTATGCTATTGTTGGCTCGATTGCCTCAACAATTTATGGGGAGCCACGGTTAACTTGTTACCTGGATATCGTAGTAGATGTGAAATCACAACAGGCTTCTTTTTTAAAAGAGCTATTTGGGCCCCTTGAGTACAGCTGCCCACCTATTGAGATTCTTGGCTCAGAAATTAGTAGTTGTGGGCAATTCAGTATTTTACATAATTCCACGGGACTTAAAATTGACCTCTTTGTGAAAAAAGATACAGATATTGAACAGTCTTGTTTTGATCGTCGGCAACAAATTGAAATTTGGGACGGTTTTTTAGCATATCTTGCTTCACCAGAAGATGTTATTATTAAAAAGTTAAAGAGTTTTTATGAGGGCGGCTTTGAAAAACACATACGAGATATTCGCGGTATTTTGGTAAATAGTGATCTTGATCAGGGATATCTAAAAAAGTGGGTAGCGCAGCTTGATTTAGAAAATGAGTGGAAGAAAGTTTAATGGAAGAGAAAAAGCAAATTATTTTTATAGCAGGACCTAATGGAGCTGGTAAAACCACCAGCGCCTTGTTACTTCTTCCAGATTTTTTTAAGACAAATGAGTTTGTGAATGCAGATGAAATAGCTCGTGGTCTCTCGCCATTAAATCAAGACTCAATGGCAGTGAAAGCAGGCAAGTTGATGCTGCAAAGGGTGGATGAACTCATCCGACAAAACAAGTCTTTTGGTGTTGAAACCACCTTATCAGGCTCGGGTCACAAGAAAATAATCAAAGAAGCTCAATCCAAGGGTTACTCTGTGGGGATTGTTTTTCTGTATTTAAATTCTGTTTTATTGGCAAAAAAAAGAGTGCAGTATCGGGTGACTCAGGGCGGTCACAATATTCCAGAGGACACCATAGAGAGGCGTTACCAGAGGGGCATAAGTAACTTAAAAAAGATTTATTTGCCATTAGTTGATTGGGCTTATGTTTTTGATAATTCGTCTCAAAGTGAAGAAGGACCGATTCCAGTGTTTTATAAACATGGAGTTGAGGAAACTGTTATTAATAAAGACTTATGGGAGAAGATAGATGAGCAAGCCAGAAAAAATTGAAAATATCGACACTAAAGAGTTGGTCGAAGAAGGAATGAAAGAAGTCCACAAAAAACTACGTAAGGACAAAATAAAATCGGGAGACCCTCTAGTAGTCAGCAAAGATGGTAATGTTGTTGCCCTTGATCCTGCGACTATGAAGGAGATCAATAAAAAAGAAGAAGGGTAAGTGATGCTCACTCTTTGGTAAGTGGAGGAGGGTTAGTTTAGCAGCTTTTTTCAATCCGACTCAGTGTATTCACGGCCTTTTAAACGCCTTGAGGTCACTTTCTCCAAGCTTTACGTTCGTTGGAACAATCATCTGTATCGGATCGACCTTTAAATACCCTGCAAGTGTACAAATGGTAGAAAAACGAACGTCATTCACATTTAAATTCTCAATTTCATTCATGAAAAAAATATGGACTTATTCAATAACTCTCAGGGACTTCAGTTCTACAGGCGAAGCAAAAAGATGGAGAAAGATCTTAGCCTTGATAAGGTTGAACGGGAGGCTTTGGCAAGATTACGAAATAAGAAGTTGAAGGTCTTGGACCCTCGCCTTAAGAAAATTCCCGGAGGATACTATTCTAAGTAGGATTGCCTTTGTTGTCTCTACGCTTTTGAGTCTTGCGGTCATTTGTGTCTATCTGCAAGATCGAAGCTGGCTTTTTTCATTAGTTGAACATTTTCAAATTTGGTTTATTTTTATCGGCGTGGGGCTTCTGTGCTTTGTTCCATGGGTCAGCAAGCATAAATGGATGCTGACTGGAGTGATCATTCTAGCTGTCACATTCTTTACTTCAAGAACTTTAGTTTATTGGAAGCCATTATTTTACGGAGAAACGACAGGTTTTCCCGAGCAAAATACGGTTTCCGTGTTCTATGCAAACATCAATTCTCAGAATAGTAAAAAAAGCAAACTGATCTCTTACCTACAAACAGAAGTACCCGACTTAGTTATTCTCAACGAGATCAACCAGTCATGGGGAGGGGAGCTGATATCATTGGAACAAACCTATCCCTATTCAAAGTTCATCGTTCAAGAGGGTAACTTCGGCCTGGGAGTGTTGAGTCAGACCCATTTGAAGGTTGAGAGGGTTTTTATTGATCGAGAAAATGGGATTCCAGCCCTTGTTCTTCAAGTCGATACCTCTCAAGGAAAAATAAAGATGGCCGTATTGCATGCATTTCCTCCAATTGGAAGTTATGGAACATTGATCCGCAATCAATATCTTTCCGCCTTATCTCATCAACTTCAGGGCACTGAAGGCCCATTGCTAGTTTGTGGGGATTTCAACACCACGCCGTGGTCTGCAGTTTTTAAAGCATTTCTTGAAAACTCGGGCTTGAACTTAAGTGTCAATCATCCAACTCCACACACCTGGCCGGCAGTCTCTTTTTTGCCAAAGATTCCCATTGACCATTGCCTATCTAGAGGGCTCAAAGTGGTTAGGTATGAACGAGGTCCCGATATTGGGTCAGATCATTGGCCGCTTCTGATTGAGATTTTAGCCGGAACAAGAAGGCCGGCGGAAACTGGAAAGTAAGGAAAACCTTTGGTCGGGAGTTAGGTCATAAAAAAAGAGCGCCAAGTCAGAATATTTATAATATTGAGCATATTCCCTAATGGAGGCAATTGATCCGACGATCATATAAGAGATTTTCTCGCCTTCAATACGCTGGATGGCTTCTTTGAATGTGTCGATGAAAGGCACTGTGGTCACTAGGCACAGCCTCGCTCAATCAACAGCAGGGTATGTTCGTGGACCTGTTTTTCAGACCAATCTGAGTGTTTTTTTTGAAGCTGATGGTACTTGACACTGTAGGCGAAGTTGAAGAGGTCTTCGGCGAGCTTGAGTCTTTTTTGGATCTTCTGGGTCTCAAGGTCTGTAGGTGTTTTTGGTTGTTGTGGTTTGCTCTTCGCTGTTTTTCTCATCTCTTCCATATCGACATCTTCTTTTTAAAGATCGTCGATATAAAAAATGGTCCGCCAGAGAGGACTTGAACCTCCACGTCCTTTCGGACACTGGTCCCTCAAACCAGCCTGTCTACCAATTCCAGCACTAGCGGATGAACGTCTCAAAACGGTACAGCGTTAGACCATTTCTGAGATTTTTCTATATACCAACAATCAATCTATATATTTGACCTCATTAACTTTTTTTGACTTTCGTTACATTACCCTCAAACTCGATCGGGATAAAACACAAACCTAGGGCTTAATGAGATCAGAGTCAAGGCTACAGGGCCTTTCAGACGTCTTTGAAATCGGTTAAAAATGTCCTCTTATTTCTAGACCTAAAGCCTGATCTTATACATTAGAAAGCTTTTTCGGGCTCAAGGCTAACCCAGACTTGTGGCTTTTTCGTCCTATTAACAGAGAAGAAAGAGCGGCATGGAAGCTGCTGACAAGAGGGCACGGAGGCTCTCGGGGATTTCCCTTCATTAAGAAGACTCATGGATGAGGCTCCTTGACGAAGTGGGTAGGGGGAGAAAGTTTCAGGGAGGAACATCACCATGGCATTGCAAGATCTCAAAAAGCTCACTGAAGAGTTAAAAAAGCTGGCTAGGATGCTGAACCAGGTTCGAGAGAAGGACGATCGGCATCAAATACACAGACGTGCCTTTGCGATTCTAAGAAAGATCGAAAAAGGAGGGGGCAAGTGACAGAAACATTTTTACTTTTTGGAGTGTACTTAGGTTTGTTGGGCCTTGGTGTGAGCTTCACGTTATTAAGTTCGGGTTTAAGAGTTGAGGTATATAGAAGAGATGAGGAAATAAAAAAGAGGTGAGTTCCCACATCGAATTTCCTTGATTAGGATCTAAGACGGTTGGTTTTCGAATCAATGAAATTCAAAAGCATGGAAGTGTGACCCCATTATACGTTCCCCATGCGTTTTTGGCCGGAGGTAAAACTCCGGCTTTTTTTATGATTCAAGGTCACCTTTCTGCTATTTGACATTATGTACAGGTTTCCCTATACCTGCTTACATGCGCCATAGCAAAATGCTGGCAGGGATTGACTGTCTATTAAAATGAAAACCTCCGATCTCAACTTTCATTATCCTGAGAACCTGGTGGCAACCCAGCCAGGGCCTTCTTTACGGGTCATGTTTTGTGAGGCAAGGGCATTTCCTGTGGAGTTGAATCGGCAGGGATTGTTGAATCAGGTTTCATCGAATGATGTGGTGATCATCAACAATACTAAGGTGGTCAAAAAAAGAATCTTCACAAAAAATGGTCTTGAGGTTTTATTTCTGGATTCTCTGAGGGACAATGCATGGTTGGTGTTGATGCCTTCCAAAAAACTAAAAATCGGTGACAGCATTGATTTGCCCGGAGGAGTGCAGGCGACTTTGCTGGAAAAGGGTCTACCACAAAAGCTGCAGCTGAATCAGGTGCTGGATTTCAGTTATTTTGAAAAATACGGGCATATGGCGTTGCCTCCATATATCCAAAAAAGTCGGGGAGAGAGAGCCAGTCGCTCTGAGGATGAGGCCTGGTACCAAACTCGCTGGGCAGAAAGGGAGGGGAGTTCGGCCGCTCCTACTGCTAGCCTGCATTTTAGCAACGAGGATTGGAGCACTCTCAAGGGTCGGGGCGTCACTGTCTGCCCCCTGACTCTTCATGTTGGGTTGGGCACATTTTTACCAGTTCATGCCGAAACCCTCACGGATCACAAAATGCACTCTGAGTTTGTGGAAATTCCTGGAGAGACCTTGGCGGCCATTGAAAAAACCAAGTCCTCCGGGGGGCGAGTGTGGGCCCTGGGCACCACAGTGACTCGGGCTTTAGAGTCTTTATCAGGGGACTGGTTTGAAAAGCTTCCAGAAGGAGGGCTTCGTGGGGAGACGGATATTTTTATTTACCCCGGTTTTGAGTTTCAGGTGGTGGATGTGCTGATGACTAATTTTCATCAGCCCCAATCCACATTACTGGCTCTAGTGAGTGCCTTTGCTGGCTTGGAAACCACTTTACACAACTATCGGTGGGCTATAGATAAAGACTTTCGCCTTTTCAGCTATGGAGATTTGAGCGTATGGACCCGGCCATAGGAAAATTTGAACTGCAGGCCAAAGATGGGGAGGCTCGAGCCACTCTCCTACAAACAGCCCACGGGGCCTTTGAAACACCTATCTTTATGCCCGTAGGTACCAAGGCGACCGTCAAAGCTATGTTCCCCGAGGAGCTTTCTGATCTGGGGGCTCAGATTATTTTAGGAAATACTTATCACCTGCATCTACGT
>JAUILT010000116.1 GCA_030432925.1 Bdellovibrionia bacterium
GAGACGACGAAGGACTGGCCAGAAGCCAATTCGAGGAGGAGCAAATTGGAGTTGCTTAAAAATAACCAGCTGGGGGTGAAAAATTTTATTGGTTACGACACTAGTATACAAAAATTTGTCATTTCTAGTAAGTTCGTCATTTTTTTGACGATAGACCGACCTGTTTATAGAAAACTTTTGAGGCGGCTCCAAACCCTACAATGATAATAGCCCACTTAAACCACTGAAGCCCGGCCCATAGTCCTAAGGCTTCAATGGCCACTAGACCCAAAAAAGTAGCCCATCGAATTCTCTTCTTAAGTATAGGAACGAAACCCATCAGATATTTAGCTATATGGATCTCGCCATAGATCACAAATAAAAATAATAAAGAAAACTGAAGAGGCAGTAATGGAATTCCAATTAATGATAGTGTTAGAAACAAGGTCACTGGCAACACAAGTAGAGCCGAAAGATAACCCCAAAAAGCAGACCCACCAGGACTTTTTTGAAGATATACCCCTACTTCTTTTTGATAAGAAGGCGCCAGAAAGTCTCCTAACCATGAAAACATCATCAATACGGCCAATTTCAGGAAAAAGCCAAAAAGCCGAATCCAAGAATGGTCCTGCATTTCACGAAATAGCTGATTTTTTACCTTATCCCTGAGAATCGTCCAGGCCTCTTCTCCTCCGGGCATGGACATGTCCACTCGCTTTCCCCTGATAAAGGATCCTTCTTGTTCTTCTAAATGCCCCCCCACAATCACTAACTCTTTAGAAACCTCTCCCCCTGGCATCAGCACAACAAAGCCACCAATAATAACCAGGCTCTCCACTTGCCCTTGAATATCCACTTTGCCGCCAATCACCACCAACTCTTGAATATGCTCATGGGGACCAATTCTCTCATTGGCCCCCATCACCACTCTTTCTACTTGAGCTCGACAAGGCAGAGTAAAAATAAACCCCATCCAAATAAAAGTCCGTAACCAATTCTTCATAAATAAACCGTCATTCGCTCAGTCGAAAGCGTGAAAGCACCGGGTCGTGATCTGACAAACGCCCCATAAAATCAGAGTTCAGGTGAATCACTTCCACACCGTCATAGCGATCCAGTAACTTGCGGTTCACCATGATGTAATCTAGACTCTGGGAATTTCCATTGTGATTTGTGGTATAGCGATCATTTTTAGGCAAAAACTCCTGGGTCAGATTCCAGAGCTCTTTGCCTTTCAGGGTTTTCATGGATCCTTCTTCAGGAAAAGCATTAAAATCCCCAACAACAAGAATCATGGCCCCTGGAGACCCCTGCTCAATCCTTTGAACAAAATCATTGATTCTGTCGGCCATTCGGGTTCGCCGTATTTCAGACCTGAAGTAAGGAGGCTGTATGGCCGACCAATGGTTTCCATCACCCAATTTGGAATTGAAGTGATTTCCGATAACAAACAGCTTTTTACCAGCCACTTCAAATTCAACAACAATGCTCTTTCGACTCCCTTTGAACACAGGATCATTTGGGTAAACTCTTGCTGGATTGTAGTTGATCGAACCCAGGTGATTGATTGAGGCTTCCGTTCGTGAATTCAGAGGAGGGTTGGAGATGAATGACACTTTGTTTTTATTGTAGAGAATGGCAATCCGGATATTTCCACCAGGTTTACCCCCCTCTCCATGCAGAATTGGATCAATATTGGCAAATCCATAGTCCACAGATGTACATGGGGAATTTTTAACCTCTGGAATTCCAGCAATCATTTTCTTTAAAGTTACTGTGCCATCGGCACTGCCATCAAAATCAGATCCATTGGCATCCTGAATCTCCACCAGATTCACAATATCGGGGCAGCGAAGATTGTTTCCAATGGAATTGGCAAATACCTTAATTCTTTCATCTTCAAACCCTGCCAGATTCTCCAGGTTAAAGGTGGCTACGGTGAAATGCTCGGGCGAAGACTCCAAGGGAGTGGGAACTTCCCCCTTTTCCCCACGGTTATTTCGGTTTTCAATACCAGTAACCCGCCCCACACCTTTAAAGCTCTCAAATGCCTTTTCAGAAGCGGCATCGGGAACCACCAAAGAGTACTCACCATCACCAAAGATATTTCTTTCGTACCCCAGAACTCCCTTTACAGTGCCCGGAATCTTCTCTCCCACATTCAGGATCCAGGTGGTGTCAAATCCACGGCTCAGATGATTCGTCGCTATCTGCATGATTTCCGGATTGTAATCATCCATATCATGATCTGCATAAATCCCGCCGCCAAAAGACTCTTTATCGAAGCTATCAAGAGCCTCAGTTACAAAGTAAATATTCAGATAACCTTTGACTCTCCCTACATGACTTTCATGATCCTCGTTGCCCCCTCTGAAGCCCACAACACGCAGATCTTTCACTTCCACACGCATACCTTCAAGGCTTTCCCAAAAATCAATTCCATCTTCCAGATTCAACCATGGTTTCTGGTTCAGATTGCCGACATAAGTGGAGATTCTTTTGTCAGGAATTTTGCGTCCACTGCTCCCAAGAACCACAGGTTTTGGAAGTGCCTCCGAACCACCCCGTTGGTCCAGGTGAAATGCAGTAACATCCCGCAGGCTGGTCCGGCCCAAACCATTGTTGGAAACCTGCTCATACACAGTGCCAGTCACAGTGATGGTGTCCCCCAGCTTGAGGTCCACTTCTTCGTTGGTTAGATACACGTGCAGGCCATCAGAGGTGTCATCTCTCCCATCCCCTTTGGGATCCTGAATGTAAACATCCACTCCTCCGGGATACCAGTCCATCACACCAAATGCTGTCACCACCCCGGTTGTTGTCACTTTGTGCCTCAGATAAGGAGACACGTGTTGTGCCCCCTGGATTTCATAGGTCTTTAAAACCTTATGATTCAACACCTGTCCTTTGGAGACACTGGCTCGTCGCTCTGTCAGATAGGGCCAGGGATATTTATCGTTGGTAAGAAAAGTCCTCAAAGTTTCACGAGCTGAGATCTTTCGATCCTCCTGGCTCAATGAAAAGTTCATGGCATCACCATATTTGTAACCAGGAAATGCCATACCACTAAAGAAAAACACATCACTCACGGCCACTCTGTAGGCCTTATCGTCTTCCAACTCCCCTCCACCAGAATTGGTAAATGCCTGCCTGGTCGGGAATCCTCCAAAGAATCCAATGTCGTACTTTATTCCAGCCACATCCAAATCCTTTTGGTAGCGGTACTGAGATCTTTTAAGGATAAACTTCTTGATGTCCTTGCCTTCCATCGATCCCAACAAAAACACGTCGTTGCTTCCCGATGGATACAGATCAATCACTTCTTCAATTTCCTGAGGCCCCAAATCCGCCTTTAACAGCGCCGATTTTGTCTCGTCCAGCAGATCCACTGGGTAAAAGACAATATCCAGCTCATAGACATCTTTGATTGCTGTCGCCATCAGGTTTCCGGCCGTGGTACTGGACGCCGTCTTGTTGTCGGCGTTCAGAAAGTACTCCGGCTTTTCCGGTGCCGAAGGCATCGAACAGGCGAGAATCAAAAAGGGCCCCAGAAGGGCTAGTAAAAGCCTAGTTAGCAATCAAGCCCCCTTCAGATTCCAATGGAGGGATGTAAGGCGCACTTTTGAAATGCCTTGCCTTCAAAACCCCACCCTTGGCTTCCAGAGAAAAGTTTTTCAACTCCCAGACCATGTTGCTTTCTGTTTTTGAATCAAACCAAAACAACAAAGTAAATTGAGAGTTCGGCAGCTCTCCAAGCTCCACGCCAAAGGTGACAATATCGCCCCAGCTCTTCTCTGGAATTTCCAGCTCCGGATCTCGCTCTACAGGAATCCAATTGGCATCCAGAATATTCCCCCCCTGGTAATCCGGCGAAATAAGAATCTTCAGTTCGTCCAGATTCAGCGTGCCAATGTAATTGATCACTTCGGTGATCGATAGCACCGGTTTTTTTCCGTTTTCAATGACAAATATGGGGGACAGCAACAAACTACTGGTTCTTTGGAAAGGCTCTTTGTTACCCGCCCTGTTTTTAACCACGGCCCATTCATAACTTCCCTCACGACCACCGGTTTCCCACTGCAGGGACTCCGGGGTTTGAGTCAGGACTTGAAAAGGATCCAGCCTTTTCTTCCCGAAATCGTAGGCCAGCAGGGTTTTCACCACACGGCCCGTGCTGGACTCATAGGTTCCGGCTCCAGCCACTTCAAACAAAGAAATATTCCAGTTCACATAGTGCTTCGGCAAACGACGGGTGTCGTAGTAAATGGCAATTGAAACATTCTCGCCACGGAACCTGGAAAGATCGATTTCCGGACTCTCCACTGTGTGGAAGTCTTTACTAGAAGGAAGTTTCCCCAAATCCAGTTCCTCCCACTGACAACCACATTTTTCCGGATCAGGATCCCCGCCCCGGTAGTTAAGAGAAATCCTGGCCCGAAAACTTTTGCTTAAGAAAGCCTGACGGTCAAAAATCTTCTCTCTGCTGTTGGAGTTGATATTGATGGTATGAACAATTCGGAATGTTGGGTTTTCCACTTCTCTCAAATCCATGGCCGGCGCAATCAACCAGGCGTCGGAATCCTGTCCTCTGGTGGAAACATAACTTCTATCCAAAGCCCAATCCACCTGCCATGCTCCCTGTGGCCAGGAGACAAAACCTTCTTTTTCCAGAGGCTCACTAAAGCGAAAAGAGTAAATGCTCCAGTCGACTTTGAATCTAATGCCCACTTCTTCTGCAGCTCGGGTGGCCTGCTCCACCGCACCCTGAATCAGAGGTGTGAGGGTGGCGCGGTCCCTTTCCAGAACCTGAATAAAGTCATAGCGCATGGCTTTTACAGCCCGCTTGATCAATGCGTATCCCAGTTCATCCCGCTGATCCCGGGACAATCGAATGAATCCATCACGAATGCTTCTCAAATGTTGACGAATGATGGCTTTGTCTCTCGGAGTGCTTGATTTAAGAATCATCTCCTGGGTGATTTGAAATTGAACTTCATCAATATCGCTGATGATATCACGAAATCGGGGATCATATTGCTCCCCCTCATCCTCACACCCGGTCAGCCCCAACCCCAAGATCAGGAAAACAACCAAAAGGATCTGTTTTAAAGCTCCATTTTTCATCATCACTTCCTCTCAAGCTCCTAAGGTTGGAAGAATTTCGGACCATCAAACTGGTACCTGACAATCAAGTACACAAGAAAATCCTCTTTCACAAAGGAGGCATTTCGTCTGTCACCACGCACATCACTGGCATTGGAAAACACAGCATTTTCTGCCATCATGTATTCAAACTCAGGATTCACCACAAAGTTTCCGGATCGGATGTAGGTTCCAAACCCCACCCGGTTCAAACCACCATGAGACAGACTCTCGTCATTGTTTCTCAACAAATGAGCCGACTCTCTTTCACGAAATATAAAGTGTTCCCCCTGATAACGGTAAAGAACATATGGCGTGAAGGTTTCAAAGCGATACCCCGCTTTAAAAGCGTAGGCATAATCTGTCTGACCGATCCAGTCGTGTGGCTGCTCGTTCAGGTCTTCGTAGACAGGCCCCCATGGAGAGACCACATCAAACCACTCTCCGGAATCATTCAGCTGATAGGGATTATCCCCTGCTTTGGACATGGTGACTTCTGCTTCTACTAGAAAGTTATTCATATCGGCCACGGTATAAATGGAACCTGCCGACTGCAACAAAGATCCAGTTTCATGAGCCTTGTTATGACCCACGTACTTCCCTTCAAGGCGAAACTTCTCGGTCCGGTATCTTAGGAAGGCCTTGTAACCAAAATCCTCACGTCGTTCCCAGACAGAAGCCGCAGGGGCATCCTGACGAATATCAAAGTCATCATTGGACGGATACTGGTAAGTCGCTGCGCCGACTCCGGCCCCTACGACCAACCCAAGATTTTTTCTGGGGTCCGCTTTCCAAACCAATTGAAAACCACCCAGGGTTTTTTCTGCAATCTTCTCATCATCCGCCGGTGCAGTGTTTACTGTGGATGGAGCCCCATCGATAAAGTAAATCCGGGTCACATCCCAAGTATTGAATTCATGCCCCACCTCTCCATCAAAATTAAATGGAAAAAAAGTGAATACAAACCTCTGCCCAACATTATAAGAAATACGAGTGTCTTCCGAGTCCAAGTCCAGGCCAATGCTCGTCCCTCCAGAAGATCCATCATTGGTCAATAGCTCTGAATCAATCTGAAAAAAGAAATTTTCATAGACATGACCTCCTAGAAATTCAAATTTAGAGGTTTTATTATTAAAACGGTTCTCTACTGGGTCTGTCAAAAAACGAAATCGGCCAAATGTGGACGGATGAAATTGATAACGAAGCGCCAGGTCGAGTTCCAGTTGATCACCAATTTCTGTTTTACGGGAACGAGAATAAACATACTCTTCGTAATTAAGAAATTCTACGTAAAGCCCTTTGTCAGGAATACTCTTCAAGGGGCTTTTTTTTGCTTTTTCTGGTTTCAATTGATCATCAGAGGCGTCTTCGCCTTCTACATTTTGTTGTGAAGAAATATACGGCTTCAGAGGTGTTTGGGCTCCTACTGAATGAGAAATGCAAAAAGCAACGAATGGCAATAACGACAGTCTCCAAGCGATATACTTCAACCTCAGGCCCCTTTTAAGAAAAACCACAGAAATCTGTGGACTTAGGACCTATTTCAGAGAGTACAAAGTGTCAATCTTACAAAGCCTGATGTGAAGAAATGTAGCTATTGCATGACTCACTGGCAGGCAAAAACCTTGCGTTTTGTCAGATTTGCGTTATGGGGCTTGACTCGCTTTGATGAACCAGCGGTTCTGGATCAAACCATTATTGTAGTACTGAATCCAAGCTCTCATCCGTTGAATCGACCACTCTTTAGTGATTTCAGTAGCTTGTGAAATCTCATGCATGTCCGGTAACGACTCTTTGCCAAGCCACTGTCCGCTGTCATCAAAAAGGAACATTCCCTTCTCATTCAGGTACCAGTACCCGGGGTAAGAAAAATTATAAACCTCTCCTCGGTATTCATTCTCCGAAAGGGCAAAAATATCTGTTCCAAATAAAGTACTCAGAGAAGGTTCCACTCCCAGTAAATAATAAAGAGTTTTTGGAACATCCACATGCTGAGTGAAAACCTGGCCAGGGTGAGGCGGCAAATCCTTTTTAGGGCTATAAATAATTAAAGGAACTTGGTGGGCTCCGTAAGAGGTTTGCAAAGTGGGATATACACTTTTTGACGTATGGTCCGCTGTAATAACGAATATCGTTGTTTCAAACCAGTCGGTCTTTCTGGCCGCTGCAAAAAAATGCTTTAACGAATGGTCGGTATAGCCAATACTTTCATGAATATCCAATTCACCTTCTGGAAACTGCCCTTTGTATTTTTCTGGAATATTATAGGGGTGATGAGAGCTGAGTGAAAATAAAACAGCCCCAAATGGTTGAGGCATTTTAGTTAACGTCTCCACCGTGAAGTTAAAAAATGGTTCATCATAAATCCCCCAGGACCCATCGTTGTCAGAAGCTGGTCCGGCATACTGACTTAAACCATAGTAATTAGCAAATCCTGCCTGGGCAGAAAAACTATCAAAAAACATGGAACCATTTTTGGCACCATGAAAAAATGCTGTTGCATAACCCAACTCTCCCAAAGCCTCCCCCCAACCGACAATTCGATTGGTTTGATAGTTGGATGAAATAAAAGGCTCAGGCATTAGTGTAGGAATCCCAGCAAGAAGCGAGGGAACAGCGTCTATACTGCGTCTTCCATTAGCAAAGTGGTGAGTAAAAACTCGAGCTTTTGGACTTTTTGCCAATGTGTCCAAATAAGGTGTGTACGAAGGACCTCCCAAAGCCGAAAGGCCCGTGTACTCTTGAGAAAAGCTCTCCAGAATTATTAAAATAACATTAAAACCTTTAAAGGAGCCCGCATATTTTGAAACCTGTCCTCGGGGCCTCTTTAAGACCTCCCTTACCTCATGAGGGTCATTAAAAAAGTGGATTGCTTTGAACTCCCCACTGCGCTTGGATCTCAACATTGTAAATGTGGTGTTCAACACTAAAACTCCTGTCGGTTGAGAAACACCGACAAAGGCATTCACTGGTCGAATGGGCTTGAGCTGAAGCCCCCCTCGCATCCCCAAGGCAAGCATAAGAATGGCAATGAGTGTCCAAACCCAACGCCATAACTCTCGGCCAC
>JAUILT010000117.1 GCA_030432925.1 Bdellovibrionia bacterium
TATTCAAAGGAAGTGGTCCCTGAGGAGGAACCACGGGCTGCTGAAAAGCACTGAAGCGCTCTTTCAACTGTCCATAAATCATGTCTGCCAGCCCCACCCCTCCTCTGCTGGACCAGCCTTGAACATCCTCTTCATCCAGCTTTTCTCTGAAAATTTTCTCTGCAAAATTTCTTTTCACTAAACCCGAAGGCTTCACAGTGCTACGCATGGCTTTGACCATCTCCCTAATAAACTGTTGTTCATAAAGTTTAGAGGCTTGACGAAATTTTTTATCTTCAACGTCTCTGGCTTTTTTGAGATCCGGCTGAAGATGAATGGCACTCTTGATTTCCATACCTGGTGCCTCCTCAAGAAAAAAGGGGGAAGATGAGTCAGTCTGGTCGCACATCCTGTGCTTTCCTTGGCAAACCCGGGACAGTCAATCCTTGACTGTCACTGATTTTGAAGTTCTGTTTCCTGCGAGAAACTGAGTACTCCTGGTAACCTTCCTGGTTCTAATACTCTAACTCACCAACCCCCATGACATCTCCAAAAACGTCCTGTCTTTGGAGAAGGTTTAAAATTCTATAATCAAATTTGAGAACACTATTTGTTAGGCCCTTAAGGCTTTCGCAAGCCTGATGCGTTTGTAGGAGCCTGCCTTTAACTGCGTTCTCATACTTCATCATAAAATTTCCAAATCTCCCTGCAAAGCTCCAGCCGCTTTTATCGACTGAAGAATGGTAATCAGATCTTTAGGAGTGACTCCCATTTTATTCATAGCTTTAACAAGATCACCCACATTGGCCGACGTCTCCATGACCATAACTCGGTCACCATCTTTCTTTTTATTATTGTCTCCACCCACCTTTACTGTTAGGTCTCCATGACTGAGGGCGACTCTCGAAACCTTCACACCATGGCCAATAACCACAGTTCCTGTTTTTTCATTGATCACTACTTTGGCCGTTACATCCGGTTCAATATCCAGGGCTTCAATCATGGCCAATAGTTCCACACCTTTTCCCTCATATCTCGACGGAGAAATCAGATCAATAGTTCCCGCATCCAAAGCCGAAGCATATTTACCTGCCAACTCACGATTGATCGTCTTTGCAGTCCGTGCTGCTGTCGTAAAATCAGGTGTATGTAAAGTAAGACGAAACATTTTTCTAGTAGCAAACTGCTCACCAAGGTCTCTCTCAATAATCGCACCATTGGGAAGCCGAGCCACTGTTTCATGAACCCCTCCCTGACTAAACCCCACCAGCAAGGACCCCTGTGCCACTGCATAAATCTGTTGGTCAGCAGCTCTCAATGGTGTCTGCACCAGAGTTCCACCTTTTAGACTTGTGGCATCCCCCAAAGCACTTACGGTAATATCCAATTTGTTTCCAGCTCTGGCAAAAGGGGGCAGCTGAGCCGTAATAATTACTGCTGCCACATTTTTTGATGACACATCTTTACCGTCTACTTTCATTCCCAAACGATCCAACATTCGAGCCACGCTTTTATTAGTATATTCCGTTTTACTATCGCCACTCCCATTGAGACCTACAACAACTCCATAGCCCACCAGCTGGTTACTTCTCACCCCTCGAATATTGGCGATATCCTTGAGTCGAGCGGCTTTTGCATTGAGGGCTGTTGCAATAAGAATCACAAGCAACTGGATAAGTAGAAAACTCTTCATTACATCTCTCTCCTAACGCCAACTATGTCGAAATTAGGGTCCAGAAGGTCCTTTGAGCTAATGCCGTCTTCGTTAAAGTCTTCCGCCCGGACAATTCCAGTAACATTGACTTTGTACTCTCGATTGCCAATCATAAAGGGCTGAGACCCTTTAACTCTATAGTTTCCATCTACAGTTCTTTCCACAACTCTTGTAGTGACATTATTTACATTAAAGTTATCTTGTGGTTTTGCACTTTTTTGAGCCACAGTGGCGTTGGCTTTTTCGGCATTTTCTTTTTCGCCTCCTGCCTCAGGTTTTGTCTCTGGAGCTGCTTTTCCGGCAGGACGTCGTTGCCTTGCGAGTGCTTGAGCCTTAGCTCGTGCATCCAATTGATCCAAAAGTTTTCGGATCACATTTGCCTTTGTCTGAAGTTGATCTTTAGAGTCTCCTTCAATTCTTACAGGAACTGGATCCCCAATCATTCTCACAACATTTTGAGAGAATAAATAGGCACCTTGCCCCTCCATCACCCAAAGAGATCCCGTTCCAGAGTTCAAAAGGGCTTCTTCTTCAAGCGTTTTTTTGGTCACCCTTTTGTATTGTCTTCTAGGTCCTGCCAAGTGGTTCGGGGTATCTGAGAATTTCATACTTGAAGGCTTTCTTGCCACCGGCTGTTGAGTGGTTGCCGACTCTATAGGCTTGCCTCCTAAAAAGGCCTTGAGCTTTTTCCCAAAACTCCCACACCCTGTTATCAACATTACAGTAATGATCCAGATAAGTGCCGCCCTCATTGTATGTGCACCTCTCTATTTTTTGTAATCACTCCGGACAAAATTTTATTGCTCTGAGGGTTTTTCACAGAAATTGTGTCTCCAACTTGCCCATTCATTTGTGCCACACCCTGCAGGGTCAACCTCCAATCAGAAGATCCCATCACCATTTTCACGGGTTGACCCTGTTGTGCTGCTAAAACTTTTTCTAAAGTGTTGGACCAGATCACATCTCCAGCCCGCAAGGCTCTCTTTATTCGTCTCCCCTCCAAATTCTTAGTTCTTGCGGGAGAATCATGAGCATAAGTCACATCCTTAAGAGTCACTTCAAAATCCTGCCCATTGATTCGTTCACCAAAATGCATAGCTCGAGTTGCCACAGGTACATTTTTTAACATCTTCACTGTTCCCTGAACCCAACCAATATTTTTACCGTTTTCCTTTACCTGATAGGAGAACTGGCCTCGAGGAGTTTTTGTATCCAAAACCAAGCTCCACTCTGTAGGACTTATATGAGTTTTAGTTTTTGGCAACATCATTTGAAAAATCTGAAACTCACAATCTCTACAAAAAGTTGCCCAATGTTTTTTTAATCGCTGCTCCACATCTCCGCTCTTTAGCGAGAATCCATGATTTTCTACAATCACCTGGCTAGGAATTTTCAGCCGCATTTTCTCAGGTAGTTTTAGCCGAGAAAGGTGCTTACGTATCAAACGAGAAATAGATTCACTAGAAAGAACTTGCCGCTCTCCAAGTCGAGGACCATTGGCTAATTTAACAGTTTGCAATGATACCCTTACAGATTCAGAGAGATTTTCCATTTCCACAATATCGCTCAAATATATGTCCTTACTACTCTGAACATAGGTTTGAGCCCGAACCACAAGACTCTGCACCGCCTGCGAGGCCGAGTGAAATAGAATAAAAAAACAAACTACACACACTCTCAAGTGTTACCTCATACTGTTGATCTGCTGAAGCATTTGATCTGAAGCCTGAATCACTTTTGAGTTCGTCTCATAAGCTCTCTGAGCAGAAATCATATTCACCATTTCATCCACAATATTCACGTTACTCAGTTCCAATTGACCCTGGGCTATATAGCCCAATCCCGCATCTCCTGGATTTCCCTGTTGAGGAAGACCACTGGCATTGGAGGGAAGAAACAAATTGCGTCCAATATTTCTTAACCCTGCTGGGTTCACAAAGTTCACCAGGTTCAGTTGTCCCACCTGCTGAGGCGTAGTATTGAGTCCGGTAATCACTGCCACGGTTCCATCTTGAGAAATATCAACTCCAGCGGCATCTGGAGGTATGGTGATTTCTGGCTGCAAAACATTTCCGCTTTTATCCATCAACCGACCATCGGGCCCTTTTTTAAAGGCTCCATCCCGCGTGTAAGCAATCTGCCCATTGGGCATCTGCACCGGAAAAAAGCCGGCGCCCTGAATTTCCATATCAAAAGCATTTTTGGTGATTTTTGTGGACCCTTGAGCAAAGTCCTTGTGCACAGAACTGGTTTTTACTCCAAGTCCTATCTGAACCCCCGTGGGAGTCACTGAATTGGCTCCAGAAATACTTCCAGGTTCTTTTTCTGTTTGGTACATCAGATCTTCAAACTCTGCACGCGACTTTTTAAATCCTGCAGTAGACGTATTCGCAATGTTATTGGCAATCACATCCATATTGGTCTGTTGAGCTTTCATGCCCGTAGCCGCCGTATTAAGAGATTTAATCATACCCAGGCCTCCTTTATTTAACGGACTTTTCCGACTTCATTGACAAGTTTGCCATTTAACATATCAAAAGCTTTGATTGCTTTTTGCGTACTTTCAAAAGATCTAGAAGCCTGAATCATATCTGTCATTTCCTCGACAATATTGACGTTGCTGGACTCCACAAACCCTTGGTGGACCTGGGTTTCTGTGGCGGGAATTAACTGAGCCCCGTAGTTTTGCTTTAACGTGTACATGGATTGCCCCTCTTTCTTCATGGCATCAGCATCGGCCACATCCACAACAGAAAGCTTTGAGTTGAATTCTCCCCCCTCATAAATATCTCCACCATAAGAGATTGTCAGATTTCGAGAGTTGATTTTGATGGTTCGCTGTTCTGGATCTTGAGCTCCTGCCTTCAGCACAGGGTAGCCTTGCTTAGTGACCAAAACTCCCTGTGAAGAAATCTTAAACCCACCACTTCGAGTAAAACGAACCCCTCTAGGAGTCATCACTTCAAAATAACCACGCCCATCAAGACCCACATCTAAAGTATTACCTGTAGCCCTTAAGTTTCCCTGTGAGTGATCTGTGTAAGTGCCCGTAGAGTTAACGTATCCTCGATCACCCGCTTGAAGGTCATAAAAGCTTTCAATAGATGCCGGAATTCTCGGCGCCTGAATAACATCAGGTAATTTTTCGTTGGCTGTTAGGTACTCTTGAAACACCTGTTTGTCTTTTTTATAGGCATTGGTGTTTGAGTTAGCAATATTGTTTGCAATGGTATCCAACCTCTGACTTTGGGCCATGGCACCACTCAATGCTGTAAAGATCCCTTTATTACTCAAGCTCTCACCCACCTTGGTATCTGCCTACCTGTTAAAGGGAGCACGAAACATGCCATATGAGACTCAGACCATTGGCCACAAGACCTGAGTCCTTGGGTATTTTGTCCTATTCTTAAAAAAGAGGCATAAAAGTCATTGAGTTTGTAAAGGAAATTACCGAAGCAGGCTCTTCTGCCTTTATAAAAGGAAACTGGCCTTTTGTCTGTAACTGATATTTTGTCCGGTCATTTTCCTGACGGTATCTGCAGAAATAATGACAGAGGACTCGACCCATCTATCACTTTGGGTATAATAAAAAGAATGACAAAGAGAAGGTTTATCAACAGGACGTTGACGACACTTTTCATTGCCGGAATTTTTCTGCTTACGCATCCTGCTTTTTCTGCAATGAATCCCGAAAATACAACTAATTTGCGCTCTATCGCAGAGTCCATTGCCAAACCCAAACCCTTACGACTAAAAAAGCCAAAAAATACCTTTACCCCTGTAGATCAAAAACCTTTCTTTGATATTCCTGTCACCTACAATGTCCAAGTCAGGAAATGGATCAAGTACTTTCAAGGCCCAGGAAAACGTGGCTACAAAAAGTGGCTGGAACGCTCCCATAGGTATTTGCCCCACATGCAAACAGTGCTTTCCAAAAGAGGTATGCCCAGGGACTTAAGTTATATCGCCATGATAGAAAGCGGTTTTTCAGCCCACGCCGTCAGCCATGCTGCAGCCGTTGGCTATTGGCAATTTATCAAATCTACAGCGAACCGCTATGGACTTAGAACCAAGTGGTGGCTAGATGAGCGCAGAGACTTCAACAAAAGCACTCATGCTGCTGCCAGCTACCTTGGCGACCTCTACAACATGTTTGGCTCTTGGTATCTGACAGCAAGTGCCTACAATATGGGTGAAAATCGGTTGAAGCGACTGATTAAAAAATACAATACCAAAAACTTCTGGGTGCTCTCTAAAAAGAGGGACTTTCCTCGAGAGACTCGTGATTACATACCCAAAATGATCGCAGCTATGCTTATTGCCAAAGCCCCCAAGCTTTACGGCTTTAAGGACTTGAAACCCAAATCACCCCATAGCTATGAATACTTTTATGCTCCGGGAGGAACCGATTTATATGTATTGGCAGATCACCTGGGAATCCGTCGAAAACAATTGAAAAACCTGAATCCAGAACTGGTTAAAGGCTTCATACCTAGTTTTGTCCAGAATCACAAAATTAGAATCCCCCCAGGATTCACTCTACGAGTTTCAAAACTCATACGGGAGAAAAAAATTTAACATTAGTGGAGATTTCATGCAGCCAATTGTTGTTAAAAAATTCGGTGGAGCTGGCCTTTCCACAATTGAAAAGGTGAGAAAAGCAGCCGAATCCATTAAGCAGTCCCATCAGCAAGGCAACAAAACTATTACTGTTGTCAGCGCCATGGGTAAAACCACTGATCAATTGATTGCCAAGGCCTATGAGATCTCTCCTCGCCCTGATCGACGTGAGCTGGATATGCTTATCAGCACGGGAGAAAGAGTCAGCATGGCTCTCCTCACCATGGCCTTAAAAGATCTGGGCTGTGATGCCATCAGTTTTACCGGCTCACAAGCGGGAGTTCTAACAGACAGCTCTCATGGCTTTGCCTCTATTGTTGAGGTTCGACCCATTCGAGTTGAAGAATCTCTACGAAAAAACAAAGTGGTCGTGATTGCAGGGTTTCAAGGAGTGAACCCGATAACTAAAGAAATCACTACACTTGGACGTGGTGGCACAGACACAACGGCTGTGGCCTTTGCCGGACACTTTAAGGCCAAGCGTTGTGAAATTGTCAAAGAAGTCGATGGCATCTACTCTGCAGACCCTCACCGAATACCGGCAGCTCAAAAAATAAGTCAAATCGATTACGAGACATTGCTTCACATGTGTCAGTGGGGTGCCAAAGCGCTCCATTACCGCAGCGTGGATCTGGCCAAAAAGCTAAAAATACCTATCTGGGTTGGATCTTTGGACAAACCAGAAAAAGGCACCCTTTGCACTCATACAGGCACTGGGATTGGAATGAATATTTTGGAAAATCTTTTTTTTGTAAAAACAGACAACCCGAGTTTATCACTTCAGAATATGAACCAACTCTTTCTTGAAAATGGCTGGCAAAAACCTTTATTCATCCATCAAAACCAAGAAGATCTTTGGCTGCAGGGAGATCCTAATATTTATAACTGTGTTAAAGATGCTCTCAAGCTATTTGCCGCTAAGGATATTAGTTCACATGCTCTTCAAAGTGTGACATTTTCAGGGTTTCAGACTGGTGAAACTCTTTTGAATGAACACTCAACTTTTTCATCCCAAATGGGAGAACACCATTTTTTAAAGACCCCTATGGATGCGAGCTCATTGAGTCAGGTTTACGAAAAGTATCTGACTCCTCTGCTAGAGAAGTCATCACAATCTGTAAATGTCTAAAAATCCGGATTCCAGAAACAGCATAATTCAACCCAGACCAGATCAGAGCCTCTGAATCAGGAGCGCTGTCCCTTGTTAATTGAAGTAGCCTTTTCGTTGTTAAAGTGGGGCTTTTAGGAAAGGCCCCCGTCCAAACCATTCCCACTAGCTCATTTGCTCGATTCACAACCACTCCACCAGAGTCCCCATGAATCACATCACAACTGACGGCCAAAGACCAAAGAGTTATTGCAAGAATAGGGTTAACAGGGTCTGGATCAGCAATTTTGTGCTCATTTCCAGAAATTAATAAACAATCAATATCTGAATCTGAGTAAAGAGGGAAGTAACCTGGGATCAAATAATCTTCTCCCATAGTATAAAACTTCAACCGATCCCCCTGCTCTACAGATTGAGCAAACGTTACAGGAGTCAGTATTTCTTCTAAGTTCACGTCAAAAAACTTTAAAGAAAAAATCACTGCATCAGTTTCAGGTACGACAGAATAAACTCCTGAACAGTAGCCATGCATGACATGATCTTTTGTACGAAGTATCACCGCCTCTTCAGAGCATTCAGGCAAAGCATGCACAGCAGCTAAAAAGAGAGCTTCATCGTCAGAAATCAGCTTTAAAACCGTGAAGTTGGAGGAGACCAATCCATCTTCAGTGGCCACAGTCCCCCGAACCACCACCTTATGATTACCGTGGAAGGCTTTGGTCAGGTTCCTGCTCCACTTATCACCCATCTGATAATTTTT
>JAUILT010000118.1 GCA_030432925.1 Bdellovibrionia bacterium
GCTTTTGAAGCAGCTCGTCAATGAATGGCTCTGCAGCTTCAACGCTTTCTGCAAGAGCCACCAGTGCGTTTCTTGTTTTTATGGACAACTCACCATGCGCCTCACTCATCACAAAAACCATTCCGGCGCTCTTCTTAATCGGAACTAAGTACTGCGTTGACTCAGCTTTGGAAACATAGGGCATGAGCTCATCACAAATCTCAATCATTGCACGGGCAAATTGAATGACCCCTTCCGAATCATTGACGTCATAAGAACCCCACTGGCGCCGATGAGTTTCAAACACTGTTGCTTGAATATGCATGATCTTCATATCGCCCCCAGATCTGTGACGAAACTCTATAGACGAAGTCTCTTCGGCAATAGTCACCACATACGATGGATCTCTCCCTGGCGCATAAATTGTTCCCTTTACTGATCCATTCACCATAACTTCAACAACGCTATCCCGTCTTATACCCTCGGACTGAACAATAATGTTTTTCACGAAAGATCTTTTCCCCAAAAAGACACTCTCGGTTACTGAGTCTGAAACAATGAGATCCTGAGAGAATTCCAGCTGTGTTGCGGCCATTGCCGACCAATTCATTAAGAAACCTACCAACAATAAAAGTGAAGTCTTCATCTTTTTCTCCTTCTGTATTGAAGCTCGAAAGATATGTGGATCACAGCAAAATGGCGACGATTAAAATTATCTCGATTGGTTCGAAAGAGACGTTTTATCCTGATTCAAGGAAGACGCTATGGGTAAATCAACCCACCTCTTTCGTCAAAGCTGGTGCCTTCAGCCCAAGTAATTTCCCATATGTTTCCCTCGGGATCTTTGAAACCTCCAGAGCGTCCACCCCAAGCAGTTTCTTTTGCTTCGCTAACGCCTGTGGCACCTGCTCTTTGAGCTGTCTCAATTGCTGCATCTACGAGGTCAGCGCTTTCGACGTTTATCGCCAGCATGACACCATTGAAATTTTGAGATTCTTTTATTAGTCCACCTCTCTCAAAATTACTCGATGCCCATAGTGCTAGAATCGCGCCTCCCGTCCGGTAGGCAATGTACCCTTCGTTGCTTCTTTTTGAACGCTCCCACCCCAGCTTATCGTAGAATGTGCTCATTTTTTTGAGATCTGATACAGCCAATGTGACCAAGTTTAGTCGAGCTGGAATTTTTGACATTGAAGTTCTCCTCGTTGGCTCCATAGAGCATCCAATCGCTGCAAGAATAAGAATTGTGAAAAGGACTATTCTAAGCATTCAATCGATCAAAATTTCTAAACCTGATTAGATTGTTAAGAGTCAAATGAGAGGACCACTCTTTTGAAGCAACCTTCCAATCGTCACTATAACTGCCTCCCCAGTCCCAAAAGGGTGACCAAGATCCATCTTGTTTTTGAGTTTCAATCTCAAAATCAAGGTTCTCGTTCACGTGCTCTTTTAATACTGGATATAAAATTGAATCGTGATGATCACAGAGCCAGAGGGGTCTAGCGGAGTAGTCATTCCATTTTGTTTTGTCTTTTTCAACGATTGAATCAGCTGCATTCATCAGCAACGGACAAATTTCAGCGCAGTACTTTTCATCTAAGTTCTTCGATTGAGCCAGAGCGAGATAGCACATCAAATCGTGCATTTGAAACGCATCCTTTGTCTCAACGGCCTCTGTCAGGTAAGAGCAAAGTCTCTCTAGCAAGTTATCCAAAACCTCAGCCGGCACAAGCTGCTTGTAATTCAATAAGAGGCCTGTGATCTCTGCCGAAGGATTTGCAAAACATCCACGAAATGAAGAGACAATGTCATCTCCTCCCCACCAGGGAGCATGAGGGCTGTCTTGTCTGCCTTCTGGAGCTATAATCCATCGCCAATTATCCCGATCCAGCGTCTTCAACAGGTAAGAGACGGTGCTTTCTAAGATCGGACTACTTGGCTTGACGCCAACCTCAGCCATGGTTCTCAGGGCTACGGATGTGGCCAAGGCCGATGACATAGGAGTCCGCAGATCTGGCTCCAAAGCATTGCCAAAGCCTCCATCTTCATTTTGAAACTTTACCAACTCACCAATTACAGGATCTATTTCCGCTGCTCCGAAATGAAAATCGAATAGCCTCTGGTCAAGTGGTCGACCCTCACGAAAAATAAATTCTTTTGCTCTATCAAACTGATCTCTTTGCAGCTTTCTCATTTTTAAACCTCCTGGCAGGCACTTTGATACCTCCATGAACTAGCCCCTGTATTGTAAAAATGGAACATGGAGGCCAATCTCAACTGAAATACTGAGTCGGCGTTAGCCCCGATATAGCTTTAAACTCTCTAATGAAATGAGATTGATCTGTATAGTCAAAATCTTGAGCAATTGATGCCCAGTCAGCTTTCCTTGCACCGGCGGTTCGAACAGATTCAACGACTGAATTCAATCGCTGTATCCTGGAGAATTTCTTTGGGGAAATACCAACATGCTGGGAAAACACTCTCTTTAGGTGTTGCCTAGACATGCTCAACCTATTGCTGATTTCTTCAATAGAGTAATTGTCTAGCATATCAAGAGCAGCAAGGACTCGTCTGTCAGAACCGCAAAGGTCGCCGATCATAGTCTCTAGAGACCTCTCAATTATACTTAAATTTGAAGTTGAAAATTCAAGGTCAAAAACTCTCCTAAATTTTTGGCATTCATCGGTGGACAGCAAATCTCCCAAGTCCACGGCTTGATCAGTTATCTCTGACATCGGAGCCTTAAGAAAACGATAGGCCTGACCGGGCTTAAACCGCAGGGCCAATATTTTACTTCGAGTCGAATAAATAGGTTTAGTCATCATGCCGACAACATAGGCCCTAAGGCGGTCAGAGCCATCCGAGAAATCAAACAAAATATCCACACAGTTATCCGGCAGTATCGTGCGAGCGGGCTTCTGATCAGCACTGTTAGAGTCAAAGAACCAAAGGCATTCCAGAAAAGGGCTCAGCAAATTGTTTGGTTTGATTTCTTCGTAATCTGCCACTACTTCAACCTATCCAACCTTTCCTTTTTGATTCTTCAAGCATCTCTTTCGTGAAACTCCAAACAACGTCCGAGCTATCCGCAATATGCGAATTCTTTTGCAAGGCCATTTCCTTTGTGATTCCGTACTTCAACCAAGAATGACCTTTAGTTTTATAGTTGTGATACATTGGGAGAAATCGATCAATTCCACGAAGAAAAACCGCCTCGTGGCTGTCGCCGTGCTCAAACTCCTCCCAAAGCTCAAAAATTTCTTGAGCAACTTCTGTGTCAGAAATTGGCATGAGGATTTTCTTGAGCGCATCGGCCTCAGACATTTCGCTTTCGGTAGATTCCTTATCATAGTGAAAAGTATCTCCAAGAAGAGCCTCTGCCAAATCGTGACACAAAGCCATTTTAATAGCCTTAGTGACGTCAATTTCTGATTTACTAAATCTACTTAAACAAAAAACTGCCATCGCGAAAGAAAACGAATGCTCGGCTGTGCTCTCTTCTCTGTCTCCATTCATAGTCAAGCACTTTCTGTATGTGCTTTTTAAGGCATCGATATTTTCCAAGAACTTTAGAGCCCCTTGAAGGTCATCTTTTTTATTGCTCCCAAGACTTTCTTTCATTAGTTACCTTTTTTTAAAGTTACCGAACTCCAGCCCACCTTTCGATGTCCACGACAGAAATAGTTCACGAATAGTAATACTCAAACAATACTCTTTTTCCCATCTTTAGTTCTTTTTCTCCGAGGCTTTGAAATTCTGATTTTTTTAGCAAGCTCTGAGATGCAAGGTTCTCTAGATGAGTTGCTGCTTTGAAACCATCAAAGTTTCCTTTTTCCACTTCAAGAAACTTTCTAATGGCACTTGAAGCTATTCCTTTTCGCCAAAAGCTTCTTCTTATTGCGTAGCTAATAAATGGCGCACTTGAATTATCAAGGTGAATAACGATGAATCCTACGGCTGTGTTTCTATGAGTTATTGAATAGATTCTCTTCAGGTCACCATTGATTTTGATCAATGTGTTGAGTTTTTTCTTGCTCCCCTCAAAATCTTGCAAACCTTCATCAATAATAAAGTGATGAGTATCTTTGTCTGAGAATACTTCATGATAACAATCTAGGTCTTCAGCTATCGGAGCCCGCAGATCGATATTGGAGGGATTGAAGTCTACATTTTCCAAAATAATACCCTCCTAGGAACAAACCCAATTTCTCATGAGCCTCAGCAGCATGAGCACACCAAACTTTAATTTTATGATCTACTCCCAATAACACTCAATTTTGTATCCATCAGGATCAACAGCATGGAAAAAGATGAATTCATCATATCTCTCTATAGGCCTTGAAACATACTCGCTGGCACTCTCAAACTTGTTATAAAAACTATCGATAGATGCTTTTGATTCGACTTTTACTCCGATATGAAACCAGCTCGGCAAAGGCTCGGGCTGATATTCAGGATCGAGGGCCAGGTCAAACCCTTGATCATTTGTCATGAAAAGACATTTACCGTGATAGCACCGTTCTCTGAACCCAAGGTATTTCGAATAGAACTCTTTGGATTTCTCCAGATCTTTTACTGCGATATGGATGTGATTCAAATCGATATTGGGCGAGTTGGCTTTTGGGCTCATCCGAAGACCAGAGCGCTCTTTGTATTCTCCACCAGGTAGCCCCCAGGAATATGTGTATGAGACGTCGCCATCATTGTGGAGCTTTAAAGTAATCTGTTCCCGAAACTCACTTGTCGACTCGACATTGCCAAAAGTGAAGGTTGCGACCTTAAATCCATCCTTGATCTCAAAAGCATCGAGCTCATGGACAACCATTCCTGGCACATTGCTATTAAAATTCCAAAGCTTCATTTTTTCATCTATCGATGGGCTGAGAATTGTTTTTTCTTCGTGGAATATTTCACCGCTCCCTCCTGTCGCAAGAAAACTAAGCTCAAAGCCCTTGGACTGCACGATAGGTGCGATTGTCAGGACCCCTTTAAACTCATCACCTTCATGATTGATGCCTTGACCTGAGTATTTCCCAGTAAATTTAGACAACTCTTTTGTAAGTGAATTCTCAGCCATTTCCCCCTCCAGACTGCAAAGAGAAGTAGCAGACATAGAAGGAAATGTCGACAGGTGAAAAAATAGCTGAAGTCCTGAACCGTTACCGGGTAGCCCATTTTAAGCCACTGCTACGATTGACAGCGCGCCGCTTCATGCTGTTGATTGAGCCACCGTTACTTCAATCAAGAGTGACTGATTCAAATCGCCCTGCTAAGTCATGTTTCATGATGGAAAAGAAACTTCAAAAAGCTATCGGGAACAACAGAGCATTATATGCCTCAATCTTTGCTGCAAATGGACTAGAGTTGAATGTGACGGAAACACACTATTCTCTGGTCGAAGAGTCTCCACCCCTTTATTCAAATCTAGTGACCTGCTCCCCAGACCAACATTTCGGCGAAGTCATTCAGACTATCGATGACATTTACGAGAATGAACAATGGTCAGAGTGGTCGATAAAAGATTCGTTCAATAATTTAGATCTCAGGGATCGTGGTTTCAGTAAACTATTTGAGGCCAATTGGCTCTATTTGCAAAAAGATTCTTTTCATCCATCACCAGAGGCTCTGCCTATCGATATCCGATGCATCTCGCAACCAGAAGAAATAAAGCTTTGGATTGACCTGTGGGGTGAAGGTTTGGATCTAGGGCACAAGATTTTTAGCCCCAAGGTGCTTAGTGATCCGTCGATAAAAATGCTCATTTATACCTCTGATTCCATCTCGGGTGTCGCGTTATTGAACCAAGAAGATGGTCAGCCCGTCGGAATCTCTAATTTCTTTCCTCAGAAAGAGACCACAGCCATTTGGTCATCCCTACTTGCGTATATCTTTGAGAATCTCGAAACTGATGAGGTCGTTGGCTACGAAGATTCAGAAACTTTGGCAAAGATAAAAGGTCTAGGCATTGAGCCCATAGGGCCCCTTTCTGTCTGGCTAAAAAAGAGAGCAACCTGACTTGGTCATCAGCCTTCTGGCTAAACCGCCACAGAATCATTCACTACCAAAGGGCCAAGCAATACTCAAAGCTGCTATCTGGCTCACTTGGGCGATAGTCCCTTGGGTAAACCTCCAACTCAAGGCCTTCTCGCAACTTATATTTTGATTGTGGAAGCCAAGTTCCAAAAACATACTTTAGTGTCTTTTCAATACCCTCTGGAGAACCCTTGTGGGTAAACTTTGCAAGCTTTCCCTGGGGGAACACAAATGACTCCATTCCGCTCGGAATTTCCTCGAACTCGCTTACCTCGATAGCGGCCATGTATTCAATATGCTCCTTGCCATCAACTTCTTTGCAGTTGACAACTCCATAGGTTTTTCCCTCAACTTTGTTGGGTATCTCGACTTGTCTTTTCACAAATTTCTGCCAGAGCTTCGGAATAACCTCGTGGTTGTTTGGGTTTTCATCAAAAACTCCGCGAAATGGTGCCACAAAACCAACGAGCTTCAATTCTCTTGCATCTTCTATTACAGGTGTCATTTCTATTCGCTCCTTTAAATGTCGTAAAAATTCGTTTGTTAACTGGAATTTATGCATAAACATTTTGGGATCTCGATTTTTTCTGAACTTGGCAGGAGTCGTCTCAAAGTGACTTTTAAAAGACCGCGTAAAAGCTTCTTGGCTTTCGAACCCATAATCAATGGTCAATTGAATTATAGGTCGATCGGAATCTACCAACTCCAATGCTGCCTGACTGATCCGTCTTTTTCTTATATAGTCACCTAAAGAGTCCCCGGTTACCCCTTTAAAAATCCGTTGGAAATACCATTTCGAAACTCCGGTCGCTTTACAAACGGAGGTGATGTCAAGATCATCACATTTGATGTGTTCTTCAACATACGAAATAGCTGTTTCCACTGATCTTAAATAGCTCAACTCGATCTCCTCAAAAGGAACTTACGCTGTGATGAGGAGTTGTTTTTGATAATTTGTGCCATTATTTGATATTTCCCGTGGTCTAAACATGCGCCTCAAGAATTTTCATGATCGCCAGCTGATGTTGATATTTCTCAAACCCATCGGAGTATGACCACATTACACTCAATCCCATATGGACAAAGGCAAACTTGAGGATTCGTCCTAGGTCAAAATTTAGACTCTTTGCGAAGTACTGGGCCCTCTCAAGACATATCTCTTCCGATTCAGAAATCTCTGGGTAGTGCCAAGGGTTCTTGAGAATCGTTGCGATCTCATAGGCTGGATCACCGATATACCCCTTGGGATCGAAACAGACATACTCGCCATCAGAGCGTCTGAGTACATTCTCGTGGTGCAAATCTCCATGCAAAACTACCGTTTCGCCGGGGGAGCCTATCAGCTCCTCGGCGATTCTTTTTGCCTTATCGAACATCGGTTGAATTGGGTCAGCCACATCAAATTGAAGGAGAGGTTTTATAATCTCATTTGCGGCTTTAACCGGATCGGGCAACATTTCTATATCTACACTGTGGATCTTATCAATGATCTCACAAAATATTTCACTAGCTTGGCTCTCCTGATTCGAAGCAGAAAACGAATACAGGTTTGGCTCCTCAAGCTTTTCCATAAGAAGTGCTTTGTCCACATGATCGATAACTGTTACGGCTCCATTTCCATTCCAAGCGTTCAATACTGAAATCGACCCTTTTTCATCTTCCCAGCCCAGGTCTGAGTAAAGCTTCAAAATGAGGAGCACGGAATCTCTCTCGACTTCAAAGACTTCACAGGTGGGAGTTTGAGTAATTCTCTTTGTGATTTTAATGGACCATTTTGAAGCTAGGCTATCGATATCACAAGATTCTCTCACAATAGTATCCAGTCAGCTTTCATATTCAACCAAATCTCCATTTAAAAGTTCCGGACTTTGAGGAGATGAGTTATCAATTACTAAGTCGGCAAAAGATATTGGGTCGCAATCACCAAAATACAGTTTCTGGCCTGGGATATATCTTTTGATATATTTCTCTTTTGTCTGCTTTTCTCCTCCCAACAAATGAGAGTCCCTCTTTAAGCCTCTCTCCAATGATAGCTCGAATGGTATATCAACAAATATTTTAAAGTCCCAATAATCTCTCAATTGCGGACGAAAAAGAAACACACCTTCGAATAAGATGAC